>DATKWZ010000002.1 GCA_035529315.1 Anaerolineae bacterium | reverse complement strand
CCCATAAAGCTCGGCAAGGTCAGCATCCAACATCACCTTCATTCCACGGATCAGATGTATTTTACCGGTAATAGCTTCTATTGTTACAATATCAGACATAATAAATCCTTGTTTTGTCCATAGCTTCATGTCAAGATTTGTGAAGCAAAAAGCCCCATCCTTCATATTACTGAAGAAATGGGGCTTTATTTTTTTTGTAATCCTTGGTCACCTGATCCTCCTGCTTGAGGTTCAAAAACAGACCGAAATTAATCTTTGATCTTTGGCTATGTATATTAAACGAATATACAAGTCAATTTAATTTGTTATCTTTTCGATGGGTTATCACAGGAATTCCGTTGCCCTGAATGATCTTAAACAAAACGAGAAAAAGGTGGAGGGGGAGATTTAGCGGCAGAGAAGGTTCGAGATAAAGAGTTTATTTCTGATTATAGAATTGCTTAATCGCCTCGCATAGTCCGGGTATAGTATATGATTCGGCGACTATATGAACATCAAAGCCCAGAGCTTTTGCGGTATCAGTGGTTATCGGACCTATGCTGGCGATAGTTACGCCTTTCATCAGGTCATTAAACTTCTCGGGCGGAATAAGCGCGTGAAAATTTTTTACAGTAGATGAGCTTGTAAATGTTATAAGATCTATAGTTCCCTGTTCCAGCCCAGCCATCAAAGCGTCAACATTATCACAAACCTTTTCGGTGCGATACGCGGTTACCTCATCCACTATGGCTCCCATTTTTGCCAGCTCTACCGGAAGAATAGGCCGTGCCTCCTTTGCTCGCGGCAGAAGAACCCTTTTCCCTTTTATATCTTCCCGTGCAAATGCCTCGATGATAGACTCGGCCACGTAGCTTTCAGGAACAATATCGCTTTTTAATCCAAAATCAAACATCCTTTTCGCGGTTGCAGGCCCTATGGATGCAGTGCGAAGATTGCTAAAAGCCCGCACATCCCTGTTTTGTTTAAAAAGACTCTCAAAGAAGAAGTTTACGCCGTTTACGCTTGTAAAAATAAGCCAGTCATATAAGGAAAGGTTATCTATTGCCGTATCAAGCGGTTTCCCGTCGGCTGGAGGAAAAACCTTTATGGTGGGGCATTCCAGGCATTCCGCTCCAAGATCAGACAGAATTTTAACAAGTTCGCTTGCCTGTTCCCGAGCTCTGGTCACCACGATTCTTTTTCCCATCAAAGGTCTGTTTTCAAACCATTGCATTGTCTCTCTTAATTTTACCACCTCGCCCACTACAATTATTGCAGGCGACTTCAGGCCGGCTGATTTCACACGCTCAACAATATTATCGAGCGTTCCGGTAACCGTCATCTGTTTGTTTGTTGTTCCCCATCTTACCAGCGCCACCGGCATATCATGGCTCATACCGTGATATGCAAGCCTGTCTGTGATATGCGGAAGGTTTTTAACCCCCATCAGAAACACAATAGTGCCTATCCCCTTTACAAGAGCAGCCCAGTTAATGCTTGATTCTTCTTTGGTCGGGTCTTCATGACCTGTTACAAAAGCAACGGTAGAGGTAAAGTTTCTATGGGTCAGCGGAATTCCAGCGTAGGCCGGAGCAGCTATTGCAGATGTCACGCCAGGCACTACCTCAAAGGAGATGCCGGCTTTAATCAGTTCTTCCGCCTCTTCAGCGCCGCGACCAAATATAAAGGGATCTCCGCCTTTCAGCCTGGCAACAATCAAACCGGTTTTTGCTTTTTCCACTATCAGGGCGCTGATTTTGTCCTGAGGCAGAGTATGATCCCCGCCTTTTTTGCCAACATAGATAATTTCGGCATCCTTTTTGGCGTGTTGTAAAAACATCGAAGACGCAAGATAATCATAAATTACAACATCTGCCTTCTCAATACATTCCAACCCTTTTACTGTAATAAGCCCTGGATCGCCAGGGCCCGCCCCGATCAGATATACTTTACCTTTAGTTTCTTTCATCGTAATATTCCAATATATTGCATAAAACTTTTACCACAGAGATCACATAACGTTGAAATTAGAAAATAGAAATTCGGCCTTCATGCTATCGTATTATCTGATAGCAACCTGACTTTATCGGATAACGCTTCTACCGGTTTGTATACAGCCAGGTCTTCCCGAATTTCTACTTTCCAATTTCAAATTTCAAGCCGTGAACGGCTATGTGTTTTTTTTGTATTTAAATCTATCTGCGTTTATCTGTGTGTATCTGTAGCTGAATTGTTAAAATTATTCTTCAAATCTTCCAGTATTTTCCCGGCGCCCATTGAAAGAAGGGTTTCTGCCAGTTTTATTCCAACCTTTTCCGAATCTTCTTCAGGGCCTGACATTGTATTCCTTATTACAGTCACTCCATCAACGGTTGCAACAAGCCCGGTTATTGTAAAGATATTATTTTCAATTTTACCATGACCTGCAATCGGAATCTGGCAGCCGCCCTCCAGGTAATTTAAAAATGCTCGTTCGCCTGAAACTATCCTTCTTGTCTGATAATGTTCCAGACAGGCAACAACCCGCGCAATATCCGTATCTTTTTCCCTGGTTTCAATACACAGGGCGCCCTGACCAACAGCAGACAGCATTATATTTTCATCAAGGTGTTCGGTGATCTTGTGTTCAAAACCAAGCCTTTTTACCCCTGCTGCGGCAAGTATAATCGCATCCATATCGCCGGATTCAAGCTTTTTAAGGCGGGTGTCAAGATTACCTCTAAGGGGCAGTATTTTGATATCCGGTCTTGCATGCAGAAGCTGGGCGCTGCGACGGAGGCTGCTTGTTCCTATGCCGGCCCCTTTCGCCAGCTCTGAAAAAGAAAGCCCGTTTTGAGATATTAAAACATCCTGCGATATTTCACGCTGCGGAATTGCGCCTATGCACAGTCTGTCCGGTATTTCAGCAGGCATGTCTTTCATGCTGTGCACGGCAATATCAATACGTCCGTCTAAAAGAGCTTCCTCTATCTCTTTGACAAAAAGCCCTTTGCCTCCAACCATGGCAAGAGGCACATCAAGGATCTTGTCGCCTTTGGTTTTTATGATCTCAATTTCAACAGACAAAAGTGGATCTTTTTTATAAAGAGCTTCTTGTACCCATCCGGCTTGCCAGAGCGCCAGCCTGCTTCCCCTTGTCCCGATTTTAATTTTTCTTTTCATCAATGACCGCATGTTGAACAACTGGCGGCCGCACAGCCGGTACACGACGAGTCAGACGCAGATGCCTTTACAGTTTCGCCACTACTTCCCTTGCTCATGAATCCGCATGCAGATAACAATCTTACTACCTTTTTGTTTTTGCAGGAAGGGCAAACAGGTTTTTCCTTTCCGAATATAAGGAGTTCAAAATTTTTATCGCAATTATTACAATGATACTCATAAATCGGCATTATAATTCCCTCAGATTAAATTTGTTCAATCACACCGGCAGCTATAAGGGGCAACATGATTTCATGATGACCCACAAGATTAAAGCCCTGCCCTCCTTCGGCCGTAGGCCTGTTGACAACATTTGTCACAGGACGGTATTGCTTTATGAAATCCATGTTGACTGTTGTAAAATTATCCACCTTATGGCCAAGATTTCTTACAAGTGTAATTGCCTTTAAAAAAACCTCCGGCAGTATTACCGCAGAGCCGACATTCAGGTAAACGCCTCCATCCAGGCCGCTTATCACTGAGGCAAGTGTTCTGAAATCTCTGTGGCTCGCTCCGCCTGCCGCCTCTGCATTAAAGCCGGGGTGCATATGAATTATATCTGTTCCAATGGCAACATGCACTGTAACAGGTATGCCTAAACGGGCTCCTGCCGCAAGGATGCTTTTCTCCATAAACGGCAGGCTTTTTTCAACAATCGATATGCCCACGGCTTCTCCGAGCCCTTTTGATTGTTTACCGGCCATGGTGATTGCATTGCTTAAAAAGTCGCAGGTTTCAGCAGCCATCCCGAAACTGCCGTCTCCAATGGCTGCTGCAACATCTTCCGATGTCCGGCCTGTCATGGCGATTTCAAAATCATGAATAATTCCCGCTCCATTCATTGCAACAGCATTAATAATACCGCGCTCCATGAGGTCTATCACAACAGGGCTAAGCCCGACCTTGATTACATGAGCCCCCATTGCCAGAACAATGGTTTTATCCATTTTATACGCGGATGCGATTGAAGAAATAACCGCCTTGATATGGCTGCCGGCAAGTATATTCGGCAAAGAGTCCAGAAAATCCTTAAAAGATGATCCCCTTGTCCATTTTTCCGCAAAATCAGCAGCAGATACCTTGCTTTTTCGATTTGCAAGCGGATATGTTTTCAGGTTTGTTAAGTCTATTGGTATAAATGAATTCGGCATTTAAACAAACCCTTCAGGGAAAATGATTCTTTCTACAATATCGCAAAATATATGCCCCAGTGTAATATGCGCCTCCTGAATCCTTGCTGTTTTATCCGATTCCGCGGCAAATGCCATATCAGCGCATTCGGCCAGCTTACCTCCTCGTCCTGTAAAGCCTATTGTAAAGAGCCCGATCTCTTTTGCCGCATTTATAGCCTTTATTACATTAGTTGAATTCCCGCTGGTGCTGATACCCCATGCAATATCATCCTTTTTGCCGAACGCCCTTATCTGTTTTGAAAATATTTCATCAAAGCCGTAATCATTCCCGATGCTTGTGATTACAGAGGTGTCTGTTGTAAGGGCTATTGCTGCAAGCGGAGGCCGCTCAATTTGAAACCTGTTGATAAATTCCGCCGCAATATGCTGAGCATCCGCGGCGCTGCCTCCATTGCCAAAAATAAGAATCTTTTTGCCGGATGCAACGCATGAGGCAAGCCTTTCCGCCCCTTTGACAATAAGATCAATATTGCCTTTAATAAACCCGGCTTTAACGTTAATGCTTTCTTCAAGTATATTTAAGATTATATTTCTCATCTATTTTGTTCGTCCTGTAACATATCTTGAATTTTTTTGATAAATTCCATTGAGTCATATCCAAGATCGTGTGCTTTTTCAAACTCGATTAAAGCCTCTTTGAGCTGATTTTGTTTTAAATAAAGCCTGCCGAGTCTGTTTATGAACAGGCCGTTTTCAGGAGCAATATCTATGCTTTGTCGGCAAAATATTGTAGCAATTTCAGGATTTTCTCCCTTAAGATCAAAAAGATGGCCAAGCGCAGACAGCGAATAAGCATCATTTGGATTTAGCCTTATTGCCTTTTTATATGCGCGAACCGCTTCATCTGTCATTTGAACTGCCGCATAACACTCGCCAAGGTATCTAAAGGCTGTCCCTGATTTTGGCATGAGTTCTACGGCTTTTTCAAGTAAAGGTCTTGCCTTGCTGAATTCTTCCTTTTCAAGATAAAGTTTGCCTGCCGCCAGTGCCACTTCAAATACATCCTCCCCCATACTCTCTGCTTTGAGCAGCAATTCAAGAGCCTTATCCTTGTTGTTTATCAAGGTGTTTACAATTCCCGCGTTATATAAGGCCATAATCTCTTTGGGGTCAACTTGAATTGCCTGCTCAAAATGTTCCAGTGCCTTTTCAAAAGCTCCCAGGACGCCGTAACATACTCCAAGACTATTATGAACATTTACATTTAACGGGTCAAGCATAAGCGCTGTTTTAAACTCCTCAATCGCCTCATTAATATCATTTTCCTGATACAGACGATCGCCGCTTATATTTAAGCTGATTGTATCAAAAAACACAGAGCTGCCCGGGCCGAAAAAGGCGGCATGATGAAGCGCCTTGTGTGCGTTGTCAAGGATTTTGCCTTTATGGAAATTAATAGTTGGATATAATGCTATTCCGATTGTAACTGTTCTGTTTTGACTGTCTGCGACATTGCGCTTAACCTTTTCCGCAATGTCCTGGCAAAGGTATTCGTCGGCTTCCGGAAAAAAACATCCAAACATACTGCTTCCTGTCTGTCCCCAGATACCATTGTTACTTCTGCATATAAGGTCGATTGTTTTGGCAACATCAAGCAGGATGTTTGAAGTCTGGTTTATATCTGCCTGGTTTATATCTGGTTTGTCCTTATGAGATGGCCTGTCAATCTGGACAACCATTGCTCCAAACTGCGATAAAGAATCAAGAGATTCCATGGCATGATCGATCAAAGATCTATTATGCAAAATATCCGGGAATTCTCTTTTCAGTTCATCCAAATCAAGAGATAGCCCGGCATCTGCCTTATCAGCCATCTGTTTGGAATCTGTTCTGGAAAATAGAAATTGATGGGTTAAGCTGCGGTCGTAAAATAATTTTTGTTTATTGTGTTTCATGATCAGATTTTTTGAGCTTAAACAAAATTGAAGATTTTTCGATCCGCTCGCTATTGCGGTTCAAAAATCTCTAACCATGCCGGAGAAGGCTGATTCTATAAACTGCAATTCATCCTCCTGTATGGTTCTGGGGTCTATGATAAACAAATCATCCTCTATTCTTCCTATGATCGGAGGCATATTGTTACGCATGTATCTTTCAACGGCATTAACCGACAACCCTTTCACATTAACACCAACACACCTGCTGGGCAAGTCAAGAAGCGGAAGCGCTCCGCCTCCTGCCTGCGAAGACAGATCAATCAGCTTAATAGAAATACGGGCATCGTTAATGTTTTTAAGCATATTTTCAAGCTGGACCGCCTTTTTTTCGATGTCATCATAAGAAAGGGTCAACATCCTCAAAGTAGGAATCGCGGCAACTGCTTTGTCTTTGTCCAGATACAGGCGCAGAGTGGTTTCCAGGGCTGCAAGTGTCAGCTTGTCTATCCGCAGCGCCCTTGTAAGGGGATTTTGCTTTATCCGGTCAAGAATATCCTTTTTGCCGACAATTATACCGGCTTGCGGGCCACCAAGGAGCTTGTCTCCGCTGAAAGTCACAACATCCACACCTGTTGCCACAGATTCCTGGACAGTGGGCTCCTTTAACATGCCGTATTGTGAAAAATCAATAAAGGTTCCGCTTCCCAGGTCTTCCATGACAGGAATATGATATTTCTTCCCGAGCTCAACCATATCATTAACAGAAACCTCAGCCGTAAAACCCACCACACTGTAATTGCTTTTATGCACCTTTAAGATAAGTCCTGTGTCGCTTTCTATCGCAGATTCATAGTCTTTTAGATGAGTGCGGTTTGTTGTGCCGACCTCCTTTAAAATTCCGCCGCTTTTTTCCATCACGTCCGGAATCCGGAATGAACCGCCGATTTCAACAAGCTCCCCCCTTGATACAATAACCTTTTTGCCCTTTGCTATTGTTTCCAGACAGAGCAGGACAGCTCCTGCGTTATTATTTACAACCATGGCTGCCTGAGCGCCGCTGATTTCACATAGTATATCCTCAACAGCGCTATATCGCGAACCGCGCACACCTTTTGACAGATCAAACTCCAGGTTCGAATAGCTGCCGGCAATAAGAGACAGGTTCTCAACAGCTTCAGCAGCAAGTATTGATCTGCCGAGATTTGTATGCATAACAACGCCGGTGGCGTTAATTACACGCAAAAGATTCGGAGTCATGGCATCCTGTACGCAGGCTTTTATCTTATCAAGAATCGTAGTTTCAGACAGCTCTTCCTCTTTAATCTCCATTTTATCGTCAAGAACAATTATACGGAGATCCTGGATAACCGAACGAACGCAGCGAACCAGAACAGATTTTGGAATATCTTCAAATACCGGTTTCGTCCCTGCAATTTCAAGGATATGATCAACCCCGGGAAGCATTTTTAAAAAAGACTGCCTTTTTTCATTTAATTTCATTTTTTCCGATACTCTCTTTTTTGCCTGTTTAATCATACTCTTAACACTTACCACCTAACACTTAACATGGTTCGCAAAAAGTGGTTTTTTGACTTTTTACGAGTTCATCAAATAAAAAGGGTGCAAAACCTGAGTTAAACAGTTGTCGCCGACCTCTCTGCATTCTGTGGCAAATTGATTTCATATCATCTATTTATAAGTCATTTCAATAGATTTCTTTTAATAGCAGCTCAAGTTTAAAAGTTATACTTTTATATTAAAATCTGATATAAAATTTTATTTACAAGTATAGTTTCAAAAAAGCAAAATCAGACTTTCAATTACAGCAAAACAGCGAGACATTTGAAAAACATGAAAAATATTCTTGTCACAGGAGGCTGCGGATTTATCGGCGCAAATTTTATCCGATATGTGCTTGGAGAGACCGATTTTACAGGCCGGATAATCAATGTGGACAAATTGACCTATGCCGGCAACCCTGAAAACTTAGCTGAAATTGATAAGCAGTTCCCCGAGCGCTATTATTTTGTAAAGGCCGATATATGCGACCCCAAAGCCATGCGCATGGTTTTTGAAAGATTTTCGATTGACGCTGTATGTCACTTTGCCGCTGAATCACATGTTGACAGATCCATTGTAGAACCGGACGCCTTTATCAAAACAAATATTATTGGAACATTTAACCTGCTGGAGCTGGCCAGGTTTTTTCAGGATAAAATAATCCTTTTTCACCATATCAGCACTGACGAGGTTTACGGCTCACTTGGAGAAAGCGGCTATTTTACCGAAAAAACGCCTTACAGCCCGAACAGCCCCTATTCTGCTTCCAAAGCCGCCTCGGATCATCTGGTAAGATCATACGGCAAAACATACGATCTGCCTGTAACCATATCAAATTGTTCAAACAATTATGGCCCATACCAGTTTCCGGAAAAACTTATACCGCTTACCATATTAAATGCGCTTGAAGGAAAACCGCTTCCGGTTTATGGAACGGGCCTGAATGTAAGGGACTGGTTATATGTAGCCGATCATTGCAAAGCTGTCTGGCTGATTATGCGAAAGGGAAAACCCGGTGCAACATATAATATAGGCGGCAGGTGCGAAATGCGCAATATAGATGTAGTAAGGATTATATGCGACATGATTGACGAACTGGCCCCGAAGCCCGGCAACAGGCCGAGAAGAGATTTAATTGCTTTTGTAAAGGACAGGCCCGGCCACGATCAAAGGTATGCCATAGATTTCAGCAAGCTGCAATCAGAACTTGGCTGGGTTCCTGCTGAATCGTTTGAAACCGGAATAAAGAAAACCATTAAATGGTATCTTGACAATAAAGGGTGGATAGAGAGCGTTATAAGCGGGGAATATATGTCTTGGATCAAGCGGCAGTATGAGTGGTAGCAGGTAGAACTTTTTGATAAAATCCTAAACATTTATAAGCAGGTTGTTATGAAACATGCAAAAGATTATATAATTTTCCCGCTTGATGTTTCGTCTCTAAAAGAGGCAAAACAGTTTGTAAAACTTCTTTCAGAGCATGTAGGTATGTTCAAGGTTGGGCTGGAACTTTTTATCAGCTCAGGGCCTGAAATAATAAGGCATATAAAAGATTGCGGATCAACGAGAGTATTTCTGGACTTAAAACTTCATGATATCCCGGAAACTGTTTTTAGAGCGATGGAAAGCATCGCGAATCTCGGCGTTGCCTTTGCGACGGTTCATTGCGGAGAGACGAAAGAGATGCTTGAAGCAGCTGTTGCAGGAAGCAAAGGAAAGGTTGGAGTGCTTGGGGTTACAGTCCTGACAAGTGTTTCAGATAAAGATATCCTTGCCGCGGGATTTCGGCCGGAATTTGCCTCCGATATATCAATGCTTGTTATGCAAAGAGCCGCTGCCGCCAGAGACGCTGGCTGCTCGGGCGTTGTATGCTCAGGGTTCGAGGTCGGAATGATAAAGGAAAAATTTGGGAAAGGGTTTACTGTTGTTACTCCGGGGATACGGTTATCTGTCGGCAGCGTGAAAAAGGATGATCAGCGTCGCATAATTACACCTGCAGGGGCAATTCAAAACGGATCCGACTATCTGGTGATCGGAAGACCGATAAGGGATGCAGAGAATCCGCAGGAGGCTGCTATTCGTATTGCAAAGGAAATTGATGCGGTTTTATAACAGGCAACATCTTTAAAAGGAGAATACTATGTCAATAAAAACAATCGCTTTTTGTACAGATTTTTCCACGAATGCGGAAGCAGCCTTTGTGCAAGCTTTTGATCTGGCAGAGAAATACCAGGCCAAACTTTTTTTGATTCATGTATTGCCCCCGGTAATCAATCCGTTAACAACGGAAACCGAATGGGTTTTGCCGATTGAGCACAGCAATGCATTGATCTTGAACCTGGAAGAACGTATGCAACAGGAATACGGCAGCAGGCTGGCAGATCACATTGATTATGAACTCGTCGTTCTAAACGGGCATGTTTCTTCTGAAATATTAACCTTTCTTGAAGAAAACAGTATAGATCTTGCGATAATGGGAGCCTACGGACTCTCGGGCATGGGGTTTGTCTTATTCGGCAGCGTAGCAAAGAGGGTTGTGCATAGAGCTCATTG
This sequence comes from Anaerolineae bacterium, assembly GCA_035529315.1. Lineage (NCBI taxonomy): Bacteria > Bacillati > Chloroflexota > Anaerolineae > Anaerolineae bacterium. Next base: position 23,749 of record DATKWZ010000002.1, on the reverse strand, counting down.
CTCCGTTATGATAGTTCGCAGCCGTACGTAATGAGGTTCGCGAGCAGCAACAGCTTCAGATCAGACAATCACCACCCTTTTTACTGCTTTTACAATTTCTTGTGGATCATCTATGATTTGTAAAATATCAAGATCTTCCAGTGATATCATTTTATTTTCGAGCAAACGGGATTTAACCCATTCTATAAGCCCGGACCAGTAGTCTGAACCAACAAGAATTACAGGAAATGGTTTTATGCGATGGGTTTGAATCAGTGTAATTGATTCAAACAGTTCGTCCAGGGTTCCGAAACCTCCGGGCATTATTATGTAAGCGGTGGCATACTTAACAAACATCACCTTGCGGATAAAAAAATACTTAAACTCAAGCTTAATATTGGAATGCCGATTTGGTTTTTGCTCAAACGGAAGAACAATATTCAGCCCGACAGAAACCCCACCTGCCATGGCCGCTCCTTTGTTTGCCGCCTCCATAACTCCCCCACCGCCGCCCGTAATTACCGCAAAATCATTTTTTACAAAAAGAGAGGCGATTTCCTCGGTTTTTTTATAAATCGGATCACTGGGCTTTATTCTGGACGACCCGAATATGCTAACCGCAACTCCCACGTCATAAAGAGTTTCGACCCCTTCAACAAATTCACCCATGATCCTGAAGAGACGCCATGCTTCGCCTGTTTTAATGTCGTCGACAAGAAACTGTTTTTCCCTATTATTCATAAGTAATTACCCATATCATTGCCGGCATACAGTCGGCATTGCCTAAACGCCTCACGATCTTCCATTAAAGCCTATGGCCACCTTGCCCTGGTCAACAATAACCGGGACCTTCCGCCTTCCATCAGAATATTTAAGCATTGTATTTAGTTTGTCGATATCTGATAAAACGTCAAAATATTCCACTTCCCTGCCTTTTTTCACAAAAGCTTCACGAGCCGCTGTTGTGTAAGGTCAAGTATTTTTCCCAAAGATAATAACCTTCTCCGCCATGGCTTATTCCTCCTTAGCTTTTGCAAGTTATGTGGTCTAAAATAAGGTTTTTATTTTTTTAGATCTCATGATACCTGAAACAATCAACAGCATGATCATTGACCATTCCTGCAGCCTGCATAAAGGCATAACAGGTTGTAGGACCTGTAAATTTAAACCCTCTCCTTTTCAAATCAATACTCATGGTTATCGACTTATCTGTTTTTGAAGGAATCTCCTCATGAGTTTTCCATGCGTTCTTTATCGGTTTGCCGTCAACAAACCGCCAGATATATGTATCAAAGTTGCCGAACTCTTTTTGAACTGATAGAAATGCTCTTGCGTTTTGAACCGCGGCCTCAATCTTCAGCCTGTTGCGAATAATGCCTTTGTTGGAGAGTAGTTGAATAATTTTATTGGAATCATACGTTGCGATTTGTTCGACATCGAAGTTGTTGAATGCCTTCCTGAAGCTTTGTCTCTTTTTCAAGATGGTTATCCAGTTTAGTCCGGCCTGCATTCCTTCAAGTATAAGAAGCTCAAATAATTTTCGATCATCATGCAACGGAATACCCCACTCATTGTCATGATACTTAATATAAAGAAGATCTGTGCTTACCCATTTGCATCTTTGTTTCATACCAGGGCCCATAAAGCAATTTTATCTTCCTGATAATATTTCATAATGATGACAAAATGTCAATGACATCATAATCCCCAAATTCGACATGGCTTTTAAGATGGTCAGCACTTTTTGCGAAGATTATAATATAATTCTTAATGTTCTGTAATTTCTTTGTGTTTAAACCTGTCTGTATTTATCTGTGCCTGCCTCGTAGGTCAGATGATCGTACTGGGGTGAATCTGCGGCTGAATAGTTACGAATTTTTTATCATCATTGTAGAAGAGTCTAAGAGCAATGAAGGATGTTCAACAGTTTTAGCGCTTCCTTTTAAGGTCAGCACATGTATTTCCTTGCCTTCAGGTTTAAGCTGGATGGCAACATCAAACAGATCAGCCACTTTAGAAAAAGGGATAGGCATACCGTTCGTGTCCTGCTGTTCATGACGGTGTATGCGTATCGCAAACCAGACATGCATTGAATGTTTTTTAGCAAGAACCTTTAAATCAGAAAAAGAATTTTGCGTTGATTCATCAAAGGGAAGCCCATCAATAACCACCATATCCGGAGAAAATATATTCTGCTCGGTTAAATCTGTTAGTCTTTCTTCAAGTTTAGGAACACTGAAGCCCCCAACCTTGAAGGTCATGATAAATCTGTGCGGCAATATACTTTCCCATAGCCTGTCTGTCTTACATTGGTTTACAAGATTGTTGAAAACCTCTTTGTACCATAAACTAACCTTGTCTACAGGATTATCGAGGCTGATATGGAGAACATTTTTACCTTGAACAAGGGCACTCATTGCAATCTGCACCAAAAAAGCTGTTTTACCGACACCGGCACGTGCAAGCACGGCTCCAAACCCTCCTTCAGAGATGATATTTTCGGTTTCATAACCTATAAGGCTTAACGGATTGTAGAGGCTAACATCCTTTTTTGTCATGTTTAAATTCCCTTTTTTGTAATAAATTAATTTGTTTTTTTATCCTTCTATTTCTCTGTGGTCTCTGTGTGCTCTGTGGTAAAAATAGCAGGATTTATGATGCGGCCTTTTTTTCTTTTGCCGCCTGTTCGATTAGTTCTTCAGCAATAGATTGAGGCACCTGCTTGTAATGGGCAAATTCCATGGTAAATTGAGCCTTGCCCTGTGTAGATGACCTTAAAACAGTTGAAAAACCGAACATTTCAGCTAATGGCACCTGAGCTTCGATAACACAAATGGTTCCTTCGTCCTGACAACTTATAATCATTCCCCTTCGTTGATTCAAAAGACCCATGGCTGAACCCTGAAACTCAGTAGGTGTTTCAACAACCACTTTCATTATCGGCTCATGAATAACCGCTCCGGCCTTTGCATATCCTTCACGAAAGGCACCGCGAGCTGCTGCCTGGAACGCCATTTCAGAAGAATCAACAGAATGCGACGCCCCATCATTAATAACTATCTTTACGCCGGTAACAGGAAAGCCCATTTTGGGCCCCTTTCCAACACATCCCTTAAAACCTTTTTCACACGAGGCAATAAACTGAGATGGAATTCTGCCTCCAACGACTTTATTTTCAAATACAAAGTCTTCGTCAACAACAGGTTCCATATAACCTGCAACCCGGCCATACTGCCCGGCGCCGCCTGTTTGTTTTTTGTGTGTATAGTTGAATTCGGCCATCCTGGTAATAGTTTCCCTGTAAGCCACGCGAGGCCTGCCTGTTGTTACTTCGGCGTTGTATTCCCTGCGCATTCTTTCAACATATACTTCAAGGTGAAGCTCACCCATGCCTTCAATAATAGTATCATTGGTTTCATCATCCACATAAGTTCTGAAGGTAGGGTCTTCTTTGGTAAACCGGCTTAAAGCCTTTGACATATTGATTCTGGCATTATTGCTCTTTGGGGCAATAGCAAGGGAAATCACGGGCTTGGGCACAAACATTGATATCATGCTGAGATTCAGCCCTGGAGCAACAAATGTATCTCCGGAAATACAGTCTATCCCAAACAGGGCTCCGATATATCCGGCAGGTATGGCCTCAATATCCTCCATCTGGTCTGCATGCATACGTACAAGCCTGCCGATTTTAATTTTTTTGCCGTTGCGTATGTTAATGACGGAAGAGCCCTTGGCAAGGGTTCCCTGATATACTCGTATGTATGTCAGCTGGCCATACTGGCCGTCTTCCAGTTTGAAGGCCAGAGCAACAACCGGTTTTTTCGGATCACTATCTATAATTACCGATTCTTCATTCTTATCCATGTCAATAGCCTCGTTTTGAACATCACTCGGACATGGTAAAAAATTTACTACAGCGTCAAGGAGAGGTTGAACCCCCTTGTTTTTATAAGCCGATCCTATAAAAACCGGCGTCATTTCACGTGCCAGAGTTCCATTGCGCACCGCATCGAAAATCAGGTCTTCGGAGATTTCTTTTTCTTCCAGAATAGCTTCTGTAAGCTGGTCTGAATACATGGAAGCAGCATCAATAAGCTCTTCACGTTTTTCCATGGCTTCGTCAAGAAGGCTTTCCGGAATATCTTCTATGCGAACATTTTCTCCGTTATCGCCATCAAAATAGATTGCCTTCATGGAAACAAGGTCAATAATTCCTGTAAAATCTGCTTCAATCCCGATCGGGATCTGCATCGCTATTGGATTATGACCCAGTTTTTCCTTTAGTTGATTAATTACGCGAAGAGGATTTGCGCCGCTTCTGTCGCATTTGTTGATAAAGGCAATGCATGGAATTTTGTATCTTTTCATCTGCATGTCAACGGTAATTGACTGGGACTGAACGCCTCCAACAGAACACAGTACCAGTATGGCGCCGTCAAGAACTCTGAGAGATCGTTCAACCTCAATTGTGAAATCAACGTGGCCCGGAGTATCGATAATATTAATATCATGGTCCTGCCATGAACAGTATGTAGCTGCCGAAGCTATAGTAATTCCGCGCTCCTTTTCAAGCTCCATGGAATCCATGGTTGCTCCTACGCCGTCTTTCCCTTTGACGTCATGAATGGCATGTATACGCTTTGTATAAAAGAGAACCCTTTCAGTAAGGGTGGTTTTGCCTGAATCAATGTGCGCGCTGATACCTATGTTTCTAACTTTTTGAATATCGTATTCCATTTATGCTTTTTTTCCTCTCTAAAAAATAAAAAACCCCGCACTTGGAAACTTTATACCAGATGCGAGATTTTTTGCTGTCTATTTCGGTATAACTTTTTATATTAAATAAACATGCTAAATCATTTTGTCAAGCCAATAAACAGCCAATAAACGGCCCTGTGTTTGATTAGATCTTCAGCGCCGCTTCGGTGGCGCTCCTTAAAGCCGAACCGATATTGCCCGGTGATGCGGCATCACCCACAGCGATTACCTGTTTCCTTTTATTTTTTAGAGCCTGAAACAGGCTGTCTTCAGACTCCGGACGTATAGCAATGATTACCATGTCTGCCTCTATGCTCAATTCCTCATGATCCTTGTTTCTGAGGCGTACAGTGTTTTCTTTGATGCAAGTGGCCTGAGTTTCAATAAAAACGTCGACCTTTTTTTCAGAAAGCCTTGATAACAATCGTTCTCTCGGGATTTTTTTCATTCCGGTAATCAGCTTGGGCAATATCTCCACTATTGTTACCTTCCTTTCATGGCCGGCAAGCCAGTCCGCTGTCTCACAACCGATGTCACCTCCACCGATAATGACTATCTTTTGGCCGGTGACTGCCCGGCTCTCATAGACCTGCCTGGCATCTGTTACAAGATCAGAGTCGATTCCAGGAACAGGGGGACGCCTCGAACGTGAACCGGTAGCCGCAATAACCACGTCCGGAGCAAGAGCAATAATTTCAGTAAGATCGGCCTTGTGTCCGAGTCGAACCCGGACATTGCTCTTATTGAGAGAGTGTTTCAGATAGCGGAGTATCTCCGACATTTCTTCTTTAAACGGGGCTATGCCAGCCAGCCTGGCCTGGCCACCAAGCTGATCCGACTGCTCCCATAATTCTACGTCATGTCCTCTTTTGTCAGCTATTACGGCTGCTTGTATGCCACCTGGCCCGCCGCCGATTACGAGCAGACTTTTTTTCTTTGAAGCCGGTGAAACCTTCCAGCAATATTCAAGACCTGCGAATGGATTAACCGTGCAGCATCTTCCAATTCCAGGGACACCTTTTTCAGCACAGTCTTCCAGGCAAAAGACACACCTGTTAATATCATCCACTCTGCCGGATGCGGCTTTTTGTGGAAAATCGGGATCAGCAACCAGCTCTCTGGCCATAGCGACAAAATCAGCCTTTCCCTGGCCAATAATCTTATCAGCCATGTCAGGACTGTTTATCTTCCCTATGGCGACAACCGGTATGCTGACCGACCTCTTTATCTGAGCAGCCAGATCGATCAATGGCCCGGGAGGAGACTCGTGGGTGGGAATGGTAATAAATTTCGTGGACTTGTTGCCTGCGTTTGCCACAATGGCGTCAGCCCCCGCATCTTCCACAAGTCCGGCTATCTTCCTGCTGTCATCCATACCCAATCCACCGGGAACAAATTCATCACAGACAAGTTTTATCATCACCGGGAAGTCCCTGCCTGCCGCTGCTTTGACTTTTTTAATCAATCGGGTCAGGAAGAGCGCCCGGTTCTCTATTGTCCCGCCCAGGTCATCGCTTCGTTTGTTAAGAACAGGGGAAAGAAGCTGGGCAATAAGGTCGCCATAGCTTGCCTGGATTTCCACCCCGTCGTAACCTGTTTCTCTTGCTTTTCCAGCACCGTTGGCCATAATCTCAAGTATCTCATCAGCCTCATCAAGAGACATGGCATTAGCGAGAGAAACAACCCAGCCGCCTTCTTTTTCCCTGGCGCCGGCAATCTCCTGCCCGACAACCCTCTCTTTTGGATAATTGAGCTGCATAAAGGCCTTGGAGCCTTGTTTGTGAATGACATTGAGGAGCTCCTTTATGCCTGTCGCATATTCTTCCATATCAAAGCGGAGTTCATGTGGACCTTTATATGCCCTTGGATAATCAAGGCAGGGACAGTCCAGAATAATAAGGGCAGCACCGCCTCTTGCCCTTGCCCTGTAAAACTCCGTTATTTTGGGATTAACCTTGCTTTCTGTGGCGTATTTTGTGGGGAAAAGAGCCATGATGATTCTGTTTTTGAGAGAGCATTCGCCGATTTTGGCTGGTGAAAAAAGATGAGAAAAGCTCATTTTTTATCTCCTGTTATCAGAGTTATCCGATGTTTAATAAAACAGGCTTGTTGACATTATAATTATACTTGCTGAACCTATAAAATTTTTATATCATAATTTTGCTGAAAACAATGCATTTAAATGGTGAAATGATGCTCGGAAACAGGTAAATCACCGGAGGTAAATCGTGAACAAAAATAATACAGACACACCATCACCGAAAGCATGTGCAGACAAGATATTCGAGCTTAGCAACTCGAAGTTTGCCCCGGATGTCGCTGCCGAGCTTTGGCCTAAAATTTTGCGACACAAGTGGTTTATGTCTGAAAAACTTGGTCGCGACATAGGTCTGCGAACCGCTTGCATAGATTTTATTGAAAACATGGACCAGGCTCACAAGGAATTCATGGCTTACAGGCAGCCCGACCTCCTTGCCGAAATGGGGGCGCAGACAGTCAGCAGGGAAATATGGGGCACCATTTCCGATTCCCAGCCGCCCAAGCAGTTGGTTGAGCACAGGATCATCCTTCCTTTAACAGAGGAAAAGCTTGCAAAAAAACACGGCGTTGTTCCTCCAAAAACGATTATTTTTTTTGGCCCGCCCGGAACCGGAAAAACCCATTTTGTGAAGGCAATAGCAGGGGTCCTGTCATGGTGGTATATTGAAATTGCGCCCAGCATGCTCATGGCTGACGGGGCAGACAAACTTGGCCTTAATCTGCGCAATGTCATGGGAAAAGCACGTCAACTGGAAGAAGCGGTCATTTTTATTGACGAGTTTGAAGAAATAGCGGCCAGCAGGGATATGGCTACCCGCGTTGACAAATCAATCACAAACGAGTTCCTGAAACAGGTCCCTTTGCTAAAAAACCAGGGGAACAAGATCCTGCTGGTGTGTGCCACCAACTATATCCGGCAACTGGATTCAGCGCTGCTCCGCCCGGGACGCTTTGACTGCATTATCCCTGTTGGAGGATTGGATGATGAGGGCCGGAAAACGATATTAAAATACTATCTGGCCAGACTCAACACAGGAGATGTTGATATCGATCAAATCACCGCTCTTACCGATCGATTTACACCTGCCGATATCGAGTATATGTTCCAGAAGGTTGCACAGCTGGCATTCGAACTGGAGTATACAGGCAAACAAGATTATAAGGTCGCTACAGAGACATTTATTGAAGTTATTGCACAAATTACTCCGTCCCTGACCGACGAAATCATTGAAGAGTTCCGCCAGGATAGTGCAACATATTCCAGAGCCTGAACAGTTAAAAATGGAAAACCATAAAGGGCGGGGCAAAAAGATTACTTCCAAAAGGTGGCTATGAAAGCAGGAACTATCTGGAATAACCTGGAAATAAAAGAGGTATTGTCCTCCTTACAATCAACTCCCAAAGGTTTAAGCCAAGAGGAAGCAGAGCGCCGTTTAGTTGAATATGGCCCCAATGAATTGCAGAAAAAGAAAAGAGTTCCCCCCTGGGTTCTTTTTCTGGAGCAGTTCAAAAACTTTCTTGTTATTATTCTTCTGATAGCGGCGATTATCTCCGGGGCTTTGGCAGCGTGGGGAGAAGGTGATGTCTGGGATCCCATCCTTATTGTTATTATCATTCTTTTTGCTACCATCTTAGGCTTTGCGCAGGAATTCCGTTCAGAAAAAGCTCTGGAAGCCCTTAAAAAAATGACCGCCCATACCGCGGCTGTAATCAGAAGTGGAAAGGAAAAAAAGATCCCCGGCAGGGAGATAGTGCCTGGAGACATAATTTTGCTGCGAACCGGCGACCGTGTACCTGCAGATAGTCGTCTTTTTGAGGCCGTCAATCTAAAGACTAACGAGGCTGCCTTGACCGGAGAATCCGTCTCAAGCGAAAAAAACTCCGATGTTGTCTCCGGGGATGTGCCGGCAGGTGATAGAAAAAATATGGTACATATGGGAACCACCGTGGTCTATGGACGAGGCAAAGCAATTGTCACCGGCATTGGGATGGCTACTGAATTTGGTCATATTGCCGATATGCTTCAGGAGGTGAAAACGCCTCCGACTCCCTTGCAGATCAGCCTCGACAAGATAGGAAAGGCGCTTGGTTTTGCCTGTTTGGTTATCTGCCTTATATTAGCTGTGGCAGGCATTGTTATCGGCATATTTGATAACATCCTGAATGCCTTTATCTGGGGAGTAAGCCTGGCAGTGGCGGCGGTTCCTGAAGCCCTGCCGGCAGTAGTAACTATCACATTGGCTATCGGAGTACAGCGGATGGCAAAGCGGCATGCATTAATGCGTCGCCTCCCCGCAGTGGAAACATTGGGGTGCACCGACTTCATCTGTTCGGACAAGACCGGAACCTTAACCCAGGATCAGATGACGGTGAAAAAGCTCTACGTTGGCAACAGGATTATTGATGTCACCGGAGCAGGTTACGAACCAAAAGGAGATTTCTATCTGCACGGAAATTCCTATGATCCCCGCCAGGATCACCATCTGCAAAGACTGATGCAAATAAATGTCTTATGTAATGACTCTCAACTTGTCACGGTCGATGGAGCCTGGCAGATCAAGGGTGACCCCACTGAAGGGGCGTTGGCAGTAGCGGCTGCCAAGGCTGGGATAGAACAAGGAAGCCTGATCAACCAATTCACCCGCATCAACGAGATTCCTTTCTCCTCTGAAAGAAAGAGGATGACCACTATTCACAATGCATTGAAGGGCTGGATGGCCTGTTCTAAAGGAGCTCCTGAGGTGATTTTAAATTCCTGTGATCGCATTTACATTGACGAACAGGAAAGGGGGTTGACTGAGCAGGACAGGCGGCAAATCTTGGAAATAAACAAACAGATGGCAGAGCAAGCTCTGCGAGTATTAGGTATGGCATACAAGCCGTTATCCGGGGATGAGTTGGCTGAAGAAGCAGAGAAGGGTATGGTTTTTGCGGGTTTGGCCGGGATGATTGACCCGCCTCGAGAGGAAGTTAAAGAGGCCATTGGGCTTTGCGACCAGGCCGGGATAAGATCGGTAATGATTACCGGTGATCATAAGCTGACTGCGATGGCAATTGCCAGGGAACTAGGCCTGTTGAAAGATAATGCCATAGCTATCAGCGGAAGAGAACTGGATGAACTGAGTGATGATGAGTTAGACAAGGTGGTGGAGGAGATCAGGGTCTATGCCAGGGTATCCCCGGCCCACAAGATGCGAGTAGTAGGGGCGCTGCAAAAAAAGGGACATGTTGTTGCAATGACCGGAGATGGAGTAAATGATGCGCCGGCATTAAAGAAGGCTGATATCGGAATAGCCATGGGAATTACAGGAACCGATGTAAGCAAGGAAACAGCGGCAATGGTGCTGGCCGATGACAACTATGCTTCGATCGTAGCTGCGGTGGAGGAAGGAAGAGGGGTGTATGATAATATAAAAAAATTCCTTATGTATCTCCTTTCCTCCAACCTCGGGGAGATATTGCTAATGACATCTGTTATTCTTTTCGGTTCTCTATCCATGTTAGGGATACCTCGTGGCACTTTGCCCTTGATTGCCGTCCAGATTTTGTGGGTAAATCTGGTTACGGATGGTTTGCCTGCTCTTGCCCTTGCTGTGGACCCGATGTCTCCGGATATTATGAAACAGAGACCACGCCGTCGCCAAGAGGGTATTTTCAACTCACGGGTCATCACCTTAATAGCCATAGGCGGTGTCTGGAGTTGTATAATAAATGTGGGAATTTTCTCCTGGGCACTGGAGGCAGGCAAGAACATAATTGAAGCTCAGAGTTTAGTTTTCATGACCTTGATTTTTATCCAATTTTTTAAAGCTGTTAACTATCGTTCTGATAGGCTTTCCATATTTGAAATCGGAATATTCACCAACAAATGGTTGGGCTGGGCGATTTTAGCCTCCTTTGCCATGTGTATTCCTTTGTTTTATATTCCTTTCTTTCAAGATCGGTTTCACACCTTTCCTTTAAGTTTGCCGGATTGGACCATAGTCATATTATCATCAGCCACTATTTTCATTGTCCTGGAGATTGCCAAGCTGGTTATCCGCAGGCTGGAGAAAGAATTCACAGAGGTGACGCCATAGACCAAAGCAAAAACAGCATAATGATCAACAAAGAACCCAAAACAACACCTTGCCCTTCAATTCTGGCTCCGGCAGGAAACAAAGCCTCCTTTCTGGCTGCCCTGGCAGCAGGCGCTGATGCTGTTTATTGCGGGCTGAAAAGCTTGTCAGCGCGGATGGAGGCAAAAAATTTTAGCCTCAACGATCTGATCCCTCTTACACAACTTGCCCATGACAAAGGCATAAAGGTCTTTGTGGCATTAAACTCCCTTTTAAAACCCGGTGATTTAAATGTTGCGGGGAAAATCCTGGATCGGCTGAACCGTTATGTCAAACCGGATGCTCTAATTATTCAGGATTTGGCTCTTGTGCAACTCGCCGGACAAACAGGCTTTGCAGGGGAGCTTCATTTGTCAACACTGGCCAATGCAAGCTTTCAAACCGCCCTGGAACTTATAAGAAAAGAGCTGGGAGTTGACAGGGTAGTTATTCCCAGAGAGCTTAACATAGAAGAAATTAAACAAATGGCATCAGCCTGCCCAAAGGGTCTTGGGCTTGAAATATTTGTTCACGGAGCCCTTTGCTATGGCGTTTCCGGGAGATGCTACTGGAGCAGTTTTTTAGGAGGGAAAAGCGGTCTCAGAGGCAGATGTGTCCAGCCATGCCGCAGACTCTATACTCAAAAAGGCCAGGCTAAAAGATTCTTTTCCTGCATGGATCTAAGCATGGATGTTCTAACCAAGGTTTTGCTTTCAATCCCGGAAATTCAAACATGGAAGATTGAAGGCCGGAAAAAAGGGCCTCATTATGTTTTTCACACTGTAAAGGCCTATAAACTTTTAAGGGATCACAGGAAAGACCCTGGGATGAAAAAAGAGGCTCTTGATCTCCTTGCAAATGCGCTTGGCAGAACAGGAACCCACTATTATTTTTTACCCCAGCGGCCCCAGAATCCTGTAAATATTGATGTTCAAACCGGCTCGGGTCTTCTTGTAGGAAAAATACAGGGCGCAAAACAGAAACCTTATATAATTCCAAGGCAGTCACTTATGCCTGGGGACCTTCTTCGCCTTGGATATGAGGATGATTCATGGCATTCTATTTACAGGATACCAAAATATATTCCCAAAAGGGGGCGCATCTATATAAATCTGTCTTCTGCAATAAAGCCCATGCAAGACATTCCGGTATTCCTTATTGACAGGCGTGAAAAATGGCTTGAGGAGATGCTGTCCGGGCTTGAAGACATGTTGACCAAAATACCGGAAACAGATGTTGCTTCCTCTAACTTTAATGCCAGGCTTCCAGGTAGACATATCGCTAAAAAAAGAGGTGAATTCTTTGAACTTAATGTAAACAGAGAATTCGGCATGGGAAGCCTAAAAGGCGCAACCGGGGTCTGGATTTTTCCTGAAAGCATGGACAAACCCTCAAAAAGGCTCGCGCCCAAACTCTGGTGGTGGCTTCCTCCTGTTATCTGGCCGGAGGATGAGGAAAAAATAAAGCGCATTATTGAAGTTACCATAAAAAATGGCGGCATAAATTTTGTTCTCAATTCACCATGGCAGATTGCTCTTTTCACAAATCCAAAATCCTTGAATCTCTGGGCCGGCCCTTTTTGCAATATAGCCAATGCGCTGGCCATAAACACTCTGCTTAAATTTGGATTTTCAGGAGCCATTGTCAGCCCTGAACTTGACAGCCAGGATTTTTTACATCTGCCGGAAAACAGCCCTCTGCCCCTGGGAATTGTTATCTCCGGTAACTGGCCGCTTAGCATATCCCGTATCCTTTCCAGTAACTTTAAAGCAGACGCTGAGTTTACCAGTCCAAAGGGGGAACAGGGGTGGGTAAAAAAATACGGCTCTGATTTCTGGGTTTATCCCAACTGGGAGCTTGATATAAGCTCTAAAAAGGACGAGCTTAAAAAGGCGGGTTACCTCTTGTTTGTGAACCTGATCGAACCGGTACCTGCCGAGGTTAAGATGAAAAAAAGACCTGGATTGTGGAACTGGGATTTAAAACTTAAATAAAAACCTTCAACCATAAACCCAACAAATACTTGACGAGGTCCGGGCTTTTGGAGGATAATTATGAAATCTGTAATAATGTTTTGCAAATACATAGAAGTGAAGTTGAAAACAGGTCCTGATATCTGCGATATCACGGATCAAATTAACAGGCTGGTAACAGAATCTAAAATTAAAAACGGAAGTCTTTGCGCCACAATAATCGGTTCAACAGGATCGCTTACCACAATCGAGTTCGAACCCGGAGTTGTGGAAGACCTTAAAATAGCCATAAACAGGCTTGCGTCGCCTGATCTGGAATACGAACATGAAAAGGCATGGCATGACGGTAACGGCCACGGCCATGTTCAGGCTGCATTGCTCGGCCCTTCAATCATCCTGCCGGTAAGAGACAGCCGGCTCAGGCTTGGAACCTGGCAGCAGTTAGTGGCAATAAACCACGACAACAGGCCCCGCAACAGAAAAATTGAAGTAACAATCACAGGAACTGAAGTTTGACGGTATTGTAAAAAAAAGGATATATAATGCTCGTAAAAGAAATACTTAATTCAGTTAGGCCGGCCTTGAGCTTTGAATTCTTTCCTCCTAAAATAGAGGTTGGATTTAATAACATTTTTCAGACTGTTTCAGATCTAATGCAGCTTAAACCTTCTTACGCAAGCGTTACTTACGGGGCCGGCGGATCAACACGTGATCATACAACTAATCTGGTCGCCGGGATTCAGAAAAAGATGGGTTTAACCGTGGTTTCTCATCTAACATGTGTGGGCTCTACAAGAGATGAGATAATGTCGATTCTTGAGAAAAATACTGAAAACGGTATTGAAAACATCCTCGCACTTCGAGGGGATCTTCCAAAGGGCGAGGCAGTCTGGAAACGTCCTGAAAATGGTTTTGATTATGCCGCAGATCTTGTATCGTTTATAAAGAAGAATTATCCGAAAACTTGTATCGGTGTCGCAGGTTTTCCGGAAGGCCATCCATTAACTCCGAACAGGCTCAAGGAGATGGAATATCTTAAGGCAAAAGTAGATGCAGGAGCCGACTATATAGTCACCCAACTGTTTTTTGACAATCGGGATTTCTATGATTTTTGTGAGCGATGTGAATTGGCCGGCATCCATATTCCTGTTGTTGCAGGTGTTATGCCCTTAACAACCCGCAAAGGAATGATTCGCATGGCACAACTGGCCGAAGGCACCCGTTTTCCTGCCGGGCTTTTAAGATCTGTTGAACGGGCTAAAACTGATGAATATTTTGAAGAAGTGGGTATTCGCTGGGCAGCAGAGCAAGTGCGTAATCTTATATACAATGATGTTCGGGGGATTCACCTGTATACTCTTAACAGTTCCCCGGCAATTTTTAAAATTTTTAAAGAACTTGATGTCAAAGATGCCTCGCAGTTTTAAAGTCAAGTCAGGGCTTAACTGTTTTTGGGATCAGACAATAAATTCGCAATCTGAATCCTTTTCAGGATCATAGTAAGTTATTTTCGTATTGTAGTTGTCAAGATTGATAAATGCTTTTGCTCTGGATTGATTATCCGTCCATGTGAGTATCAGCCTGTTCTCCGGGGAATCTTCAACCTTAAAGATGCCATTAAAGGCCGGATATGTATTCCGGAATTTCATTAGTTTAAGCAATCTTTGCACTACCGGTTTCTGGATTTCCATATCGATTTCATCCAAATCGTAGTTGTGACGATTAATATTTCGTCCAAGGTGGGTCTGCTCTACAAGTTTTGTGTCGTTTTCTCCGGCAAGCAGGCCAACATAATATATCTGGGGAATGCCTGGTGCAAAGAACTGAATTGTGCGAGCAGCGATATAAGAGTTTTCATTACACTCCAAAGCAGCAAAATAAGTGCAATTCACCTGAAAAATATCCGGGTTTTGATATTCATGTCCAGAGTAGATACGTTTTACATTTGAACCCTTTTCGTACAAGCCGTTAATTGTTCGATCTATTTCTTCCTTACTCATCAGGTCTGCCACATCAACAACGCCAATACCATCATGGGTATCTAAAGTTGTAACTTGTTTCCTGGGACAGATATTAAGCCAGTGAATCAGTCTTTTGTTGGTGTGGTGATAAAGGGTATGCAGCACCAGCAAAGGCAGAGCAAAATCGTATGTCCAGTACCCCTTTTCAGCTATTTTTAACTGGTAAGAATAATGCTCATGTACTTCAGGCAGTATTTCAGTATCAAAGGCTGTAGTGAACCCGTTAAGCCATTCAAGGAATTCCCATACATCCGGTTCTAAAAAGAAACAGTTTGTTCCAATTTTAGTGGTTGTGTATGCAAATGCATCCATCCGGATAAGCTTGGCATTGGTTCGCGAAAGCCTGAGCAAAAAATTCCGAAAAATTTCCCGGGTTTTCGAAGACAGCCAATTCAGATCAATCTGTTGATAATCAAATGTACACCATATTTTTTCTCTTGACCCGTCCGGTCGTTCGATTACTGTGAAAGGATCCCTGGGCTTACGTGTGTAAACCTTAGCAAGATCTTCTTTGCTTATCTCTCCATCAGGACTTAGGTTTTTAAGGCTTATAAACATGTCAGCGTATTCGGAATCATCGCCGTTTTCAATATAGTCTTGAAAAAAAACAGACTGCTTGGAAATATGATTTACAATAAAATCTATAATCAAATCAAAATCATTGCCTATTTTCTCTATGTCCTCCCATGTGCCGAAATTAGGATCTACTTTGTCATAGGTCAAGGGTGCAAATCCTCGATCCGCCGAAGAAGGATAAAACGGAAGAATATGAACACCGCCGATCGCTTCTTTCAGATATTTCCGCAAAACATAATGCAGTTCAGGCAGATTATGGCCCAGGCTGTCAGGGTAGGTAATAAGCTGGACTTTATTTTGAATCGTCATAAGATATCACCTTTTGCCTTTTGAATAAAATTGTAGTGTTTTATAGCCTCTATGATTCCACCGGCATATTTTTGTTTTGCAAAATAGATATTTTTCCCGTGTTTGAGTTTTTCAAGCTCTTTGCTGTAGTTGCCTACTACCACTCCAAGTGGCTCGCCGCGAAGCATTTCTTCGTCATTTCCGGAATCTCCGCAAACAAGGATATTTTTCAGAAAAATTTCCCATTTGTAGCTGAGATACCGCATTGCTTTGCCTTTGGATGCTCGACAAGGAAGAATATCAAGGTATTTCTGGTGGGAGTAAATAAGGTTGTATCGACATCCATGTTTCAGCAATAAATTATGGATCATGGCCAGCCGGTCCTTTCCAGGCTTCATAAAATAGCTGATTTTAAACCGCCGCTGCGTTATTTCTTCCTGGTATTCTATGAAATCGACATCTTTTAACAACTCAACAATTTTTTTGCGATTCCATTTGCTTGATATATGTGCATCCCATCCCTGACTGTAGTGTAGATCTTTTCCGTAATAGATTTCCGAGCCTACTGATGATATAATTATATCCGGCGCATTTACGTTATGCTGTTTTAAGTATTCAACAGCAGAAGCAACAGTTCTGCCGGTAGCAACACAAAATCCAATGGTATCCAGATTTTTCATCAGCAACGCAAGCAGGTCTTTAAGATTTTCGTTTTCCTGATCCCCAATCAGAGTGTTATCAATATCTGTTATAATAAAATAATTTAGTCTTGCGAGACGTTTTCCGACGGAATCGGACGGGACGGCAATGCCTATTTCCGATTTGGTGAATTCTTTAACAAGTTTTTTAACCTCTTTTATATACTTTTCGGCATGTTTTTCCCATAAGTAGTGTTTGCGGACGTTTATAATACCATTTTTTGAAAATTTCTCCCACGTGTCGTGATCTGTAATTATTGTTTTAAGAGCCGCGGCTATTTTTTTTGTATCGGTCGGATCCACAAGAATGCCGTTACAACAGTTGTGTATGATATCTTTGGACCCGCCGTCATAGGTTGCCACAACTGGAAGACCGGTTGCTGAAGCTTCAAGCAGCGTTAATCCAAAAGGCTCAATCAACGCCGGATTTATAAAAACCCCATTTTTCTCAGCGGCAATACGATATAATTCAGGAACCTCGTATTCAAAATCATGTTTTTTAGGGATAGCCATCTTTCCGTAAAGATCGTACTTGTCCATAAGCAAAAGCATTTTGGTTAAAACGTTCCTTTCGTTTTCTTCCTTTTCGGCAATATCTTTCCGAATTCCGGCGAACACCGCAAGATTAGACATAGCCTGCAATTCAAGATCCTCCCCGTAAGCTTTGACCAGGCCTGAGATATTTTTGCGTTCATCAGGACGGCTCAGCGTCAATATCAAGGGCTTGTCAGGGTGGCTAAAAAAGCGGTTTAATTCTTTAAGCACAGCGGCCCGCGCATAGGTTTGAACTTCATCTTTTTTAGTTTCAGGAAGCATGTCATGATAATAAGGGTAAAATTTTTCCAGATCCAGCCCCGGTGATATTACACGGTATGCCGGCAAATTATTATTCTGATACATCCCGTATTGCTTTTCAACCTCCTGGCTGGTACTGGTTATTATAAGGTCTGCATTTTTCAGAATCTCTTCTTCAATATGGATTCGATGGTCAATTTTATATTTTTTGATAATATCCGATTGCTTCAAGCCGTCATTAAGAAGTTTTTCCCTTTTGGGCCGGCCCAGTGAATGCGCTGTAAATATTAAGGGAATGCCGAATATTTTTGAAAGCTGCGTGGCTACATATCCGGCATCTGCGTAATGACCGTGGACAATGTCGGGTATCGAATTTTCACGTTTAATGAACTTAATGGTTTTGTCAACATATTCATCCAGATGGGGCCAGAGCCGCTCTTTCCTGATATATTTCCTGCCGCCGCACTGGATTCTCACAATACGAAATTTATCGCTTACTTTTTCGATCGGCCTGGAGTAGTCTTCCGACACGGCTTTATCCATAATTAAACGTGTAAAGAGATCGATACGTTCTACATCGCTACGATTGCTGAGCGCCTTACCCAGTTCAACCACATAATTGATCTGACCGCCTGTATCGGCGTCATATCCCATTTCCATATTTTCCGAACGAATGAGTCCGTGAATGCTGAACATTTGAATGTATAATTTATGCTTTTTCATTTTGCTTCCCTTTTATGCTGACGCTAATTTTCTTGTAAAAAGCTGGGTCGGTTGGGACTGCCCCCTCAATTTCACAGATGCGCGTGGCGAATTCCGAGGCCTTTTCCAGGATTTGTTCCGGCAGCCACTTGTTAATATATCCTATTGAAAGCATTGCTGTATAAGCGTCTCCAGCGCCTACGGTATCGGCAGTATTATTTAGTTTTTCCGGCTCTTTTTGAAAATGTTTATCTAATGTAAACAGTTCACTTCCGTTTTTGCCTTTTGTAAGGAATAGCATTTCAAGGCGATATTTAATCATAAGATGTTCGATAAATGAACGGCTGCTTTTTTTAAAAGCAAAGATTTGCTTTAAGATTTCAAGTTCTTCATCATTTAGTTTTAGCAGATCACACTGCCTGAGTGATTCTACAACAACTTGCTCTGTAAAGCAATGGGGCCTGAGATTAATGTCGTAAAGGCATTTTGTTACAGGGGCCCTTTGAGAAAGAATCCGCTGTATAGTTTTGAAACCATGTTCGCTTCTCTGGGCAAGGGTTCCAAAATAGATGAGCTCGGTGTCTGCATTGAGTAATGATGCGACTGATGTATTGAACTCAATATAATCATAGGCAACGTCTGGCAGGATGTTAAATGCGGGAACACCTTTGCCGTTAAGCTCTATGAGTGCTTTTCCTGTATTATGCCTGTTGTCGATCTGAATATTTTCAATCGGTAAATCGTGTTGTTGCAGAAAATTTATTATCCCCTTGCCCTCAAGGTCATTTCCAACTCTTGAAATAAAGCGGACCGGCTTCCCGAGATTTTTGACATGAAAGGCAAAGTTGAAGGGGGCGCCTCCTAATCGTTTGTATTCTGGAAATATGTCGTAAAGTATTTCACCGATGGCAAGTATCATCAGTTTTGTCTCCAATTTTCATGAGAACAATTTGAGAATAAAACCATGCGCTATCAAGCCTGCCTGATTCGGGTTATTCCTTCAGCTCGATAATCTCGGCCTTCAGAGAGTTTCTATGAATATACAGCAATGCTGCAGAGTTCATATAAGGGGACTTCGGCAGAGTCGCACTTCCAGGATTTAAAAAAAGCACCTCTTTTGGGTTGACGATGGAAGGCTTGTGAGTATGGCCGCTTATGACGGCATTAAAACCCGCGGCCACCGGATCTATATCAAGCATATATAGGTTGTGAAGTACATACACCAAGACTTCACCGACTTCGACCACCTCTGTCTCAGCCAGATCTGCAGCCCATGTTCCCTTGTCCATGTTTCCTCGAACCGCAACAACAGGCGCGATTGACTGCAAAAAGGAAAGCAGCTCGGGTTTATCAATGTCTCCCGCATGAATTATCAGATCAATATCTGTAAAGAGTTTGATCGCCGATGAATGGAGCAAACCGTGAGTGTCGGAAATAACACCGACAAGATAGTTGCTCTTGTTTGGCAGTTTAATTGACATAATAGTTATTCTTTTAGGTTCTTTTCTTTACTATGCCCCTTGACCCCTTGAATCCTTATGATCCTTTTTTATTATAATAATCGATATCTTAAATATGTAAATCTTTTTTGTGTTTTATCGTTAGTTACCCCGATAGTTAGAGCCTTGAGTGTGCCGACCATTACAACCAGATTTATGCCACGGGTTACCGCGGTATAAATGAGATTGCGCTGCAAGAGGATATAATGCTGTGTAAGAACGGGAATTACTACAGCCGGATATTCGGAGCCCTGTGACTTATGAATTGAAACAGCATAAGCTAAAATAATTTCATCAAGATCTGTAAACCTGTATGTCACTCTGCGGCCGTCAAAGGATATAATTACTTCCCTGTCTGTAGTTGAGATACCGATTATTCTGCCGATATCCCCGTTAAAAACATCCTTTTCATAGTTATTTTTAATTTGCATTACCTTGTCGTCAACCTTAAAGTTCCTGTTGCCGCTTATTACCATATCTTTGCCCGGATTTAGAGCTGTTTGCAATTTTGCATTGAGATTTTCGGCTCCGATAACCCCCTTATGCATAGGTGTTAAAACCTGAATCTCTTCAATTGGATTAAAGCCGAACCGGCTGGGAATACGTTTCTTGACAAGCTCGATAATAATTTCAAGGACCTTTTCAGGATCTTCCTGCTGAATAAAATAAAAATCTTTTCTTAATCCTAATGAATCTTGTGCCCTGATATCTGGAACAATTCCTCTATTAATTTTGTGAGCATTAATGATAATCCGGCTTCCCCTGGCCTGACGGAAAATTTCGCTGAGTTCTATCACCGGCATTATGCCTGATTTAATAATATCGCTTAAAACATTTCCCGGTCCTACGGAAGGAAGCTGGTTAACATCGCCGACAAGGATAAAGGTGGCGCCGGCGGGAATGGCCTTTAAAAGATGGTGCATCAAAATCGTGTCTATCATTGATGCTTCATCAACAATCAGCAGGTCGCAATTTAACGGATTCTTTTCGTTTTTTTGAAAGCCTCCTTTCTGAACGCTGAACTTAAGCATCCTGTGGATAGTAGCAGCGTTATGACCGGTAGTTTCACTCATCTGTTTTGCCGCCCTGCCTGTGGGGGCTGCCAGCATTATTTTTGTTTTAAGCCCGGCAAAAATTTTTATCATGGCGTTGATAATTGTGGTTTTGCCCGTGCCGGGTCCGCCTGTGATAACGACTGCCTTGTTTTGAAGAGCCGCCCTTATTGCCGCTTCCTGATTTTTTGCCGGAATTATATCCAATTGTTTTTGTACCCATTTTAAGGCTTGATCTGCGTTAATATTGCGGATTGATTTAGGCGAACACACAAGCCTTTTAAGCAAAAAAGCGATTCTGGTTTCGCAAAAGTGGAACTTAGACAGGTAAACAGCTTTATTGTATGCCCTGAATTCTTCAATAGCGTCATCAATGTCCTCAATAACTATTTTTCCTTCACCTGCCGCAGTGTCAATGGCATCTGCGACTATTTTCCTGTTGACCTGAAGTGTTTTGACGCACTCGATTACAAGTAGTTCATAAGGGTAAAAGACATGTCCCTTGTCTGCAAGATGGTTTAACACATAAAGGATGCCTGCTTTAACCCGCAATTCAGAATCTTTGGAAAATCCGAGTTTTTCCGCAATGCTGTCCGCTATGGTAAAACCTATGCCAAAAATATCGGTTGCAAGACAGTATGGGTTTTCCCGCACAACATCTATTGATCTGTTTCCGTACTGTTTGAAGATTTTTACTCCGTAGCCGGTGCTGACCCCGTAAGTCTGTAGAAAAAGCATTACATCCCGGATATTTTTATGCTCATCCCAGGATGTTTTGATCATGGCAATACGTTTTCCCCCGATACCATCTACATCCGCAAGTTTTTCAATTTTATTTTCAATAATATCCAGGGTTTTTATGCCGAACTTTTTTACGATGCGGCCGGCCATGACCGGCCCTAAACCTTTAATCAGGCCTGAGCCCAAATAGTTTTTAATCCCACAAACGGTCGCGGGAACAGCCGTCTTATAATCGATTACCTTGAACTGCCTGCCGTATTTGGGATGATCTGCCCATTCACCTTTCATTTTGAGGATTACACCCGGCACAGGAGACATCAGTTTTCCGACCACGGTCACCGGTTCTACTTGTCCGTCCACCTTTACCTTTGCAATGGTGAAACCGCTTTCTTTATCCGAATATGTAATTTTTTCAATCCGGCCCTGAAGATCAATAAGCATAGGCATTCTCAAAAACAACAGAATTTATTTTTTTGTTTTACCGAGTTTAATTGCACAAAAATCACCGCACATCGTGCAACCTTCTTTGCCGGCGCTTTCACTTTTTTCCAGAAAAGACTCGGTTTTTTCAGGATCAATGGATAACTTTATCTGCCCTTCCCAGTCAAAGTCATCTCTATACTTTGCCATAAGCAGATCTTTTTCAAGCGCTCCGTGAACCCCCTTGGCAATATCTGCAATATGGGCGGCAATTCTGGATGCTATAATCCCTTCCTTTACATCCTCTATGGTCGGAAGTCTCAGGTGCTCCCCCGGAGTAACATAACACAAAAAATCCGCGCCCGCTGCTCCGGCTATGGCGCCTCCGATAGCCGCGGTTATATGATCATAACCAGGAGCTATATCCGTGGGGATGGGACCAAGCACATAGAATGGAGCGCCGTGGCAAAGGCTCTTTTCCAGTTTTATATTTGCCTTAATATCATTGATGGGAACATGGCCTGGTCCTTCTATCATTACCTGAACACCGCGCTCCCTTGCTCTTTTTGTAAGCTCGCCCAGCAGAATAAGTTCTTGCACCTGTCCCCTGTCGGTTGCATCGGCAATACAGCCGGGCCTCAGTCCGTCACCAAGACTGAGAACCATGTCATAAGCCTTAGCTATTTCAAGTAATCTATCGTATTGCTCATAAAGCGGATTTTCCTTTTCATTACATTCCATCCATTTTGATAAAAAGGTTCCTCCTCTGCTGACAATGCCAAGACGACGGCCTTCGTCTACTATACAGCCGACACTTCTTTTTGTCACACCACAATGGACGGTAATAAAATCCACTCCATCTTCGCCGTGCTCTTCTATTACATTAAACATGTCATCTGCGCTCATCTCCACAATAGCTCTTCCGGAATTGAGCATATTAGCAGCAGCCTGATATATCGGAACCGTCCCGATTACCAGCGACGACTGACTGATAATCGCCTGTCTTATTGCTCTGATATCTCCGCCTGTGGAAAGATCCATTATTGTATCTGCTCCGGCGGCAATTGATACCTTTACCTTCTTGAGCTCCATATCAGGATCGTTCCGATCTTTTGACGTGCCGATATTGGCATTAACCTTGGTTTTCAGGCCCCTGCCGATAGCGACAGGCAAAACAGATGTATGCTTTTTATTCCTTACCACTACAATGTTGCCGTCCTCAACACCCTTGCGGATAAATTCCGGCTCCACCCCTTCTTGCCTGGCGCATATCTCCATTTCCTCTGAAATTTTATTTTCACGCGCTGTTTCTAATTGTGTCATATTTTATACCTCTTAGTTATGATGAACTCTTTAAAAGTCATTTTGCGAGCGATATTGAGCAATTTTGGAGAAAGATTCAGGTCGAGCCTGGCGTTAAAAATTGCAAGCTGTTTGAGGGCGTTAGCCCGAGTTCTTGCAATTTAGCCAGGTGAAAGCTGAATCCCAAAATTGGTCACAGAGAGAGCAAAATTAGACTTTTTATGAGTTTATCAGTTATGTTGCACCTGTAAAAAAGTCTTTTTTACAGGTTATTGCGAAACTTGAGTATCTAATTTACCTTAAAATTTTTGAGAAGTTACATCTTCGGCGATAATGAGTTCCGCCACCTTTTTCCCTGAAAGAAGCATTCCTCCGAAAATGGGCCCCATTCTTGGTCCGCCGAAGGCAGCATTAGCGGACATTCCGGCTACAAAAACTCCGGGACAGATCTTTTTGGTATTTTCAAGCGTAAGCCTTTCCGCCTTGTCTGCCCAGAGAGAACGCTCGCCCATTACCTTTCCGGTTTCCGTGTTTAATTTCATATCTGCCTTGCGTTCAATCACACGAAGCACCTCATTGGCATGTCCGGTTGTATCAACGACATTTTCTGCTTTGATAGTAAGGGGATCCACATGAAGACCGCCTGTTTCAACCGGCGACCAGTTAATAACAAGACCGGTGACACGATTCTCGCGGATCATGACATCTTCAACGCTCATGCAATTAAAAACCTTGGCTCCAGCCCTGGTCGCGCATGAAGCAATGGTTGTGATCGATTCAACCGCATCTGCCGTATAATAGCCCG
>DATKWZ010000001.1 GCA_035529315.1 Anaerolineae bacterium | reverse complement strand
AGCGGGATAGCAACAAAGGTACCTATTGCGCTGCCTAAATTTGTCAATACCACTATCAGAAGGATTTTAGTTACCTTGTTTTGCCGGAAGCCCCTTATGGAAAGAATGTCCTCTGCCAGGTTTTCAAAATCTTTGACCTTTGGCTTCCTTGAAAAAGCCTCAACCAGTCCTGAAACCCATCCCGCGGCTATCATTGGATTTAAGGATGTTACAGGAGCTGCCAGGATCGAAGATAGAATCGTCAATGGATGGGCAAAAGCTATTGTTGCTCCAAGCCCTGCCATCAGACCGTTTGCCGCTATCCACCAGATTATCATCTGAGTACCTGCCGTAGAGCCGCCGGAGAAAAATCCAAAAATAAAAAGAGCCAGTATGGATAAAGGCAAAATCCATTTAAAAATGCGCATGAACATGCTGTTTGGGGGGATCTTTTCAAGAGCGTTAATATCTGTATTTACTTCCCAGTATTTTTTTATGCCCGGCACATGACCCGCGCCGACAACTGCCACTATTCTTTTGCCAGGCGCTGTTCTGATCTTATGAGCAAGATATCTGTCCCTTTCATCAATAACGATATCTCTTAAAGCAGGAAGCGCTTTTTTAACATCTGCGAGAAGAGTTTCCAGCATGTCCTCCTGTTTCATTTTTTCAATATCTTTTTCGGAAATTTCATCAATTTCTCCTGCGGATAAAATAACTTGAAACAGTATTTTCAGCTTGTCCCAAAGAGACATAACGCGCCAGGTTCTTGACAAAGTAATACGGATATCCCTGTCCGCAAGATGTACCTGTGCTCCAACCTTTTCCGCTGTTTCAATGGCCGCTATCATTTCCGCCCCTGGTTTAACATCGAGTTTTTGAGCTATCCTTTTTTGAAACGATGCCATAAGCAGGTTGGAAAGAAGGAGAAAAGCTTTTTTCTCCTTAATAACCTTGATAATATCCATATTTTGCCATCTTTTCTTTTGCCGTATAGACTGGTATCTTGCCTGGCAAAGTTCGATGCAGACCGTATCAGGTTTTTCCTCCTCGATAACAGAGGCTACAAGCTTTGCGCTTTCATTAGATACGTGCGCCGTGCCTAAAAGTATGACCTCTTTGTCTTCAAAGGAAAGGAGATGTATGTTGCTATTAATTACAGGGGGTTTCAAAAGCTTTTCCTTCAAGCCAGTTTTTTACAAAATGTTCTGTAATGCTGATATCCAGGCCGGCCTTTTCAGCAGCCTTTACAAGCCGGTCCATGATTTCAGATACTTTGTTTCTGTTTTCGATAAGAGCATAAATCTTTATACTCCGCTTAAAATAATTTACCGCGGGTTCGTATTTGCCCTGGCTGAAATTGATATCCCCAATAGCGGCCAGATCGTCGGCAATGCCTTTGTGAAATCCTGATAAACGGTCGGTATCCAGCGCTGTCTTAAAAAAATAAACAGCTTTTTCATAGGACCCGGTTTCACGCATCAGGGTGCCCAGAGCAAAATTTATTGTCGCATATTCTGAATGATTGACGGGATCAGTATTAGCGAGGGCTGAGTTCAATATCTCCTCCGCGCGGCTGTATTCCTTTTTCCTGATAAAGAGGATGCCTAACTTGTTTAATATGTGATTGGTCGGAATAGAATTTTTTTTTGCAATATCTTCAGCCGACCTTAACACGCCGTCAGCCTCTTCGAGCCTGCCGCTGTCTATCAGCACGGCGGCCTTATTCGAGAGCGCCTGTACTAACCCGCTGTAATCCTTGATATCCTGATATATGCTGATGGATTCTTCAAAAAAGAGCAGGGAGTTATCAATGTCTTCCATGATTCTGTAAATATTGCCGATATTGTTCATACTCATGGCAACTCCGTCTAATTGGTCGGATGCGGCAAAAAGTTCATGCGCCCTGAAAAAGTGTTCCAGAGAACGATTATAACATCCTTTTTGATACCAGGTGGTTCCTTTCTTTATTTCTTTCATGCCTGATATAATATGGTCGGGTTTCTTCTTAGCAGCGTTGCCGCCGGCGCATCCAAAGAAAAAAAGAACCGCGATCAAAATCACAAAAGTATTAAATTGTTTCATAATAATCCTTCCGAAACAGGTAGCCGTTTAAAGCAAACCGCAAAAAAACCATCCATATTATTTATGTGCGGATAGGTTTTTAAATATTGGTTTTTATTTACAAGAGAATATACATTTTCGGGCAGACCTTCAAGCTTATTATTTACAATAAACTCCGGGTGTTTATTTAAAAACCCTTTAACGACCTCTTCGTTTTCTTCCGGTTCCGTGCTGCATACCGCATAAACCATGGTGCCTGACGGCTTGACAAGTTGCGCTAAATTATTCAGAAAGTTTATCTGCCTTGCCTTGTAACGATTGAATCTATTAGCTGATATTGACCATTTTGCATCAGGGTTTCTCCTTAAAACGCCCAAGCCCGAACATGGCGCGTCTAAAAGAATACGATCAAATCCGGAAAAGCCCATGTATGAGAATTTCCTGTCAAACGGGATGGTAAGATCGTAATTGCAGGTCGTTACAATTGAGATCCCAAGCCTTTTCATTTCAGACTCAAGTTGTCGCAGTTTATCAGCCTGATTATCCATGGCAAGCAGCCTGCCTGTATTTTTCATCATCTGTGCGATATGCCCTGTTTTCCCTCCAAAACCTGCGCATGCATCTAAAACAGTATCTCCGGGCCCGGGGTTTAACAGGCGGGCAACAAGCTGCGCAGCTTCATCCTGCACTTGGAACCAGCCGTCTTTAAAGGCTTTTATTTCAGGAATTGATCTGTCCGGCTTGATAAAACGTATGCCGTCAGGAGAATAAGTTGTATTTTCAATTTGCCGCACATCAGATGCAAGCCTTTCAGCCAGGTCATCACGGGTTGTCCTGAGGCTGTTTGTACGGACAGTAATTGGGGGAATTGTATTTATTGCATCGCAGAGCGCTTCTGTCTCTTTTAGTCCAAATTGTTTCAGCCATCGTTTTATCAGCCACTCTGGAAACGACTTTCTAACGGCAAGACTGCAGACAGGATTTTTATCAGGGTCAGGGAAAGGGATTTTTTCATATTCTCCGGCGGCTTTGCGCAAGAGAGCATTTGTAAACCCGGCGGCAGGGGAAGATGCGAATGATTTTGCAATTTCAACAGATGTATTGACCGCTGCGGAAACAGGTATCCTGTTTAAATAAATAATTTGAAAAAGACCAAGCCGAAGAATATTCATAACTGCGGGCTCTATCTTATGGATGCGGATCTTTGAAAAGTGACTGATTATCCAGTCAAGCTGGCCGCGCCATCTTAAAACCCCGTAAACCAGCGCGGAAAACAAGGCCTGATCTCTTCTTGAAAGAGCCATCTCTTTGTTTTGAATATCTTCCAGTATTCTATCGAGAGTACGGCGTCCTTTATCCAGAGAATTCAAGACAAACAACGCTATCTTGCGAGGATCATCTTTCGAGACCTTTGCAAAACACCCCCTTTTGCCCAATTTCTGCGTCAGACTCAAATTTTAATCCTCGAAATATTCAACATATTCCTCCGGTTAAAAGTTTCGCCTTCCTTGAACTTGAACAAAATTGAGCATTTTTCAAAAGTCTCGTTTCATATTAATTCAGGACAGTGCCGACAGGCAGTTTAAATCCGCGTAGAAAATCTTTAATCAAAAGGTGCTTTCCGGATTCCCCCTGTATCTCCAGGATGGACAGCACCCCTTTTCCGGTGGCAACGCGCAGTTCATCAGGAAACCCTTTTAATACAGTACCGGGGGGGGTATCAACAGGCATAATAATGGGCTTTGAACCGAATATCTTGAGACGTATGTCCCTGCAAAAAGTAAATGCTCCGGGCCATGGTGTCATTCCGCGTATAAAAGCCTCAAGTTTATCTGCCGCCATTTCCCAGTTTATATGGCCGTCATTTTTTTTAAGTATGGGCGCATATGTGGCTGTTGTGTGGTCTTGAGGAGTGGGATTTATGTTATCAGCCTCTATGGCTTTCAGGGTTTTTATAAGAAGATCAGCGCCAAGATCGGCCAGACGTTTGTGAAGGGTGGCTGATGTGTCATCAGGAGAGATTTGAATTTTTGATGTAAAGAGGATGTCTCCTGTATCCAGACCTTCATCCATAAGCATGGTGGTAACTCCGGTCTCCTTTTCGCCGTTTATGACGGCCCACTGGATCGGTGCTGCCCCACGATATTTTGGAAGAAGTGAAGCATGTATATTTAATGCGCCGATTTTAGGTATTTCTAAAATACTTTTTGGAAGAATATGCCCAAAAGCCGACACAACAAACATGTCTGGTTTTAATCTTAACACATTATTTGCGAACTCGTCTGTTTTAATCGACATGGGCTGAATTACATCATATCCCAGACGCACGGCCGCCTCTTTGACAGGAGGAGAAACAGGCTTGCGGCCCCTTCCCTTTGGCCGATCAGGCTGGGTTACCACTAAAACCACGTCATATTTATTCTTGTGAAGGGCGGTTAATGCGGGTACGGCAAAATCCGGAGTACCCATAAATATGATTTTAATTTTTTTCTCTGTCTTTGAATTTGTCATTTTTTACAACGCCGTTACTTTTGCCTTAATATCTTCTTGATACGGTTTTTATAAAGACCTCTTTTTAAAGTGCTTATCCGGTCTATAAATAAGATGCCGTCTAAATGGTCAATTTCATGCTGCAAGACAACGGCAAGGTGCCCATGGGCCTCTATCCTCAATGGCTTCTCTTTCCTGTCAAACCCTTCAACCAGAACAGAGACTGAACGTTTTACATCGGTCCTGTAATCAGGAACGCTCAGGCATCCTTCGTTTTCGGAAATAGTGGTTCCTTCACTGGAAATAATTTTTGGATTTATAAGAACATGCAAGGATCGCTTTTCATCCCTTGGCGAAATGTCGTAAACAATAATGCTTTGGTCAAACCCCACCTGTATGGCGGCCAGTCCCACGCCTGGAGCTTCATACATGGTGGAAGACATGTCTTCAATCATATCCTGAATTTTGCCGTCGATATTTTCTACGGGTTTTGCAGGCTGACTGAGAAATTTATCCGGATATGTTAATATGTTAAGTATCGTCATCGTGACAGCTTGAGACCTTTTGTAATTGCCATACATTAACACCCATTATCATTGCAGATACCAGACCTATAATTATTATAGGGGCTATTTGGATTACATGGTTTACAAGTATAAAGCCGAGGGCGTCCTTTGCCGAAATCCCGAAAAGAGAAAGGGCAAACACTCCTCCTGCTTCCCAGAGCCCCCAGTAACCGGGTACGGACGGAAGAGCGATAAACAGGCAGATAATTATCATGACCACCATGATCTCAAAATATGAAAGCCGTATGCCTGGGCAGCCAAGCGCCATTACATAATATGATAAAGCTGCAAGGCTCCATATAATAATTGACAGCACAATGCAAATACCCACCTTTTTTGGATTCTTAATCAGAACAAAACCTAAGGCAAAATTTTCTAAAAAACCTGTAAGAGGTGTACAAATTCTTTCCTGCATCCGGTTTCTAAAATCACTGCCCATAAAAAAAAATAGAGACGGCAATGCCATTATCAATCTTTTTAAAATCTTTCGGAAAGCGGAAAAGCTGATTATTATTATTCCGGCAATTAAGGCTACGCTCAGTTTGAAGATGCCCGCGCCGATAGCTACCAGTGTTTCTCTGTTCAGATGATACTTGCCAAAGGAAATATCAAGCGCCGGATCTATATGAATAAACGCGAATACAGTTATTGAAAGCAGTATCAGAAGAATTATATCAAACAACCTTTCTACCGCGACCGTTGCAAGGCCTGTAGAAAATGGAATATTATCCTTTTTCCGCAGAATTGCCGGCCTTGCCAACTCGCCTATCCTGCCGGGAAGGATGCAGTTTAACATAAATGCAATCATCATCGGATGGAATGCCTGCCAAAAGCTTACTGTGTGAGCCGCCCCAAGGATAAACCGCCATCTAATGGTTCTTATAACAAAACTAATTATGGCGATAAATACAGATGGTAATATCCAAAAATAATTTATTGTTGTCAAATAGGTTGCAAGATCGGCAAACGGAACCTTTCTAAATGACAGATAAAGGGCTAATCCTGACAATAATATTCCCAGAACCAGAGAAATAATTATGTTTTTTTTTATATGCATAACCCACGGGTTGTCAGGAAAGGATGTCGCGTGCCTTGTCAATGTCCTTTTTTATCTGATCTGATAATTCTGAAATATTTAAAAACTTTTTTTCATCTCTGAGCCGTTTTATAAAATTTACGCGGATTTTCTGCCCATATATATCATCATTAAAGTCGAGGATATGAGCCTCAACCGTAAAAATGTGGTCATCAAAAGTCGGGCTGTATCCGATATTGGCAACCCCTTTATATTTACTTCCTTTGCATTCAACAATAACCGCATAGACACCGGTTTTAGGGCTCAGCTCATCATAAAGTTTTATATTGGCGGTAGGAAAGCCGAGGAGCCTGCCCCCTCTGTCTCTCCCGGTCATAACCGTGCCCCTTATCTGGTAATGCCTGCCTAAAAGTTTTTGGGATTCAGCAACTTTCCCTTCCGAGATCAGTTCGCGTATCCTGGTGCTGCTGATTTTATCTTCCGAATTATTTGATATTTGAAGTTCACTTACAACGATTACTTCAAAACCGATTTGTTTTCCATATGTTTTAAGTAAATCAAGGTTGCCTTCACGGTTTTTGCCAAAAGCATAATCTTCTCCAACAACAATGGCTTTCATGCCGATACGATCAACCAGAATTTCCTCTATAAATTCCTTTGCCGGTATTGAGGCGAATTCACGTGTAAAGGGTATACAGATAAGAATATCAATTCCGGTCTTTGCGATAAGCTCTGCTTTTTGTTCATACAGGGTTATAAGGGGTGGATGGTTGTTTTGTTTTAACACCCTGATCGGATGAGGTTCAAAGGTCATGGCAACAGATGTGCCGTCAAGCTCTTTGGCCTTTTCAATCACCTTTTGGAAAAGGGCTTGATGCCCTATATGCACACCATCAAAATTTCCGATGGTAATAACGGCATTTTTGTATGGATGGTCAATTTTTTCAATCTGTTCAACAACTTGCATTTTAATTTTTTCCAGCCTTTCATTTTTAACACGGAGCGCACAGAGATCATAGAGAAAGCCGTCAATAAATCTTGACAACAAACAAAAAAGAATTTAGTTAAATTAATTCTATTAAAAAATCAATCCTTTTAATTTTTCAAAGGTTTCTTTGTGCCGAAGTGGTGGAACTGGTAGACGCGCTAGGTTCAGGGCCTAGTGGGCGCATGCCTGTGGGAGTTCGAGTCTCCCCTTCGGCACCAAAACAAAAAAGGCTGTAATCATAATTGATTACAGCCTTTTTTGTTTATTCCTTGTCTCGCTTCACTCACTCTCGCCTGCGGCGAGCCTTCCGCTTCGCTCCGCCTTTTTTCCATGCACCTTATTTTAGAGAAGTGGATAAACATAAAATATGTAGCGCCGCTAATTTAGATAAATTCACTTGACCCTTGATTTCTGTTTTGCTATTTTAGGATATA
Source organism: Anaerolineae bacterium (assembly GCA_035529315.1). Taxonomy (NCBI): domain Bacteria; kingdom Bacillati; phylum Chloroflexota; class Anaerolineae; species Anaerolineae bacterium. The sequence continues at coordinate 104,127 of DATKWZ010000001.1, read as the reverse complement.
GCATGAAGTTAAAATAACAGAGGGTCTTATTTTAGGATGCGACGGGACAATGAAACGAGATCTCCAGGGACATTACGTTACAATATCAACAGTGGGCGAAAAGGCCAAGGCCTTTGTCCCCGCTCCGCTGCCGCCAAAACCGCCGATTGAGTGGACGCCGGAGCTGCGCGGCAAGTTTGACCAGGCGCTGCTCGCACTCGGGCGGCTGGATAGCATCTCCACCTTTCTGCCAGATATCTCCTTATTTCTCTATATGTATGTACGCAAAGAAGCGGTTCTCTCCTCCATGATCGAGGGGACGCAGTCATCGCTTTCCGACCTTTTGCTTTTTGAACTGGATATGGAGCCCGGCGTGCCGCTGGATGATGTTCGGGAAGTGAGCAACTATGTGGCTGCCCTGAATTATGGTCTGAACCGGTTGTCCGAGGGGTTTCCGCTGTCCCTGCGTCTGGTCAAAGAAATGCATGGTGTGTTGCTCTCCAAGGGACGGGGCAGTAATCAGGCTCCAGGTGAGTTTCGCAGAACCCAGAACTGGATCGGCGGCACCCGACCCGGCAACGCGGCATTTGTTCCGCCGCCGGCCGAGCAAGTACTGGAGTGCATGGGAAAGCTGGAATTATTTCTGCACGACCAGCCTGAACCTGTTCCAGCGTTGCTCAAGGCCGCTCTGGCCCATGTACAGTTTGAAACCATCCACCCGTTTTTAGATGGTAACGGTCGTCTTGGGCGACTCTTGATCCCCTTACTATTGTGTGAACAAAAAGTGCTTCGAGAACCGATGCTCTACCTGAGCCTCTATTTCAAAACGCACCGGCAGTATTATTATGAATTGCTTAATAAGGTGCGCCTGACCGGTGACTGGGAAGCCTGGCTCGATTTTTTCGCAGAGGCGGTCATTGTCACTGCCACCCAGGCGGTGGACACGACTAAACAGCTTGTCGATTTGGCCGGTGAGGACCGTAACAAAATCAGTAGCCTTGGGCGGGCAGCAGCGTCAACATTGCGCGTTCACCGGGTGTTAATGGAGCAACCGATAGCTACTGCTAAGTGGTTGGTGAAAAAGACAGGTATCACCCCGGCCACTGTCAACAATTGCCTTGTGTCTCTGAAGAGCCTCGGTATTGTTCGGGAATTGACGGGCGCAAAGCGCAACAGGCTGTTTAGTTATACCGGGTATGTAGAAATAATAAACCAGGGGACGGAACTGCCTGGTTAAGTTGGAAATAACAACCGGACAGAAGCGGAGCAATCTGTCCGGGACGTTAAACACAATGGCTAAATAAAAAACCGGTTAAACTCCGGAAAGAAAGAAGAAACTGTTCGCTGAACTTCTGAGTAAAAACCAGTTGTATGTCACACAATCTATCAAACCGAAGGCGAAAAAACGAAAATTGAGGTGCGCCTTGAAAATAAAACTGTCTGGCTGACGCAAAAGCTTATGGTAGAGCTGTTTCAGACAACAAAACATAAGCTTTCACATTCAAAACATTTATGTTGATGTGTTTTTAGTCTTAAAAGCTGTCAGACAGTTTAAAGTGTTGTTAACCATGATCAGATCTTAAAAATAATTTTGCAGAGGAGGGACAAGGTGAATCGAGTTAATGTGAAAAATAATGTAGCCTGGGTTGGCAAGATTGATTGGGAGTTAAGGAAATTCCATGGGAATGAATATTCAACGCACCGGGGTTCAACATACAATTCTTATTTAATCAAAGAAGAAAAAGTTGCATTAATTGATACAGTATGGGTGCCTTTTTCAAAAGAGTTTTGTGAAAACCTTACCAATGAGATTGACCTGTCCAAAATTGATTATGTTATTGCAAATCATGCAGAAAGTGATCATAGCGGTGCATTGCCGGAGCTGATGCGTCATATCCCTGAAACACCGATATATTGTACCAAAAACGGCGTCAAATCATTAAAGGGACATTATCACAAGGACTGGAATTTCAAGATTGTCAAAACCGGAGATCGGCTGAGTTTGGGTGAAAAGGAACTGATCTTTATTGAAGCACCGATGCTCCATTGGCCTGACAGCATGTTCTGTTATCTTACAAAAGACAATATCTTATTCAGTAATGACGCGTTTGGTCAGCATTATGCTTCTGAACACATGTTTAACGATTTGGTTGATCAGTTTGAGCTGATGACGGAATGTATTAAATATTATGCAAACATATTGACTCCGTTCAGTAAACTTGTAGATAAAAAAATTAAAGAGGTTTTGTCTTTTAATCTGCCTGTTGAAATCATTTGCCCAAGCCATGGTGTCATATGGCGAGATAATCCCGTGCAGATAGTGAATAAATATTTAGAATGGGCTAATGATTACAAAGAAAATCAGATTACCATACTTTATGACACGATGTGGAATGGAACACGGGTAGTGGCTGAGAATATCGCAACAGGCATTAAATCTTCGGACAGTTCAGTTAATATTAAACTTTACAATATTTCCAAAACAGATAGAAGTGATATAATTACAGACGTTTTCAGGTCTAAGGGAATCGTTGTTGGTTCACCGACCATCAACAAAGGTATCCTCACCTCTGTTGCAGGGATTCTCGAAGAAATAAAGGGACTAAGATTTGCTGGTAAAAAAGCGGCGGCCTTTGGAAGCTATGGCTGGAGCGGGGAATCAGTAAAAGTAATTTTGGATATTTTGGAAAACTCGGGGTTTCAAATAGTAGATCAAGGCTTGAAGGTAATGTGGAATCCGGATGAGGAAGATATTAAGAGCTGTATCGAATATGGAAAAACACTTTCTGAACTTTTATCCTAAAGAGAATCTTAGGAAAACATAATCAGGCCTTCCGCCTGGCTCCGCCTTCAGACAGAACCTCACGATTCCGCCCTTGTCTTCGGCTAATACTTTTGTTAATGTATCAAAATATTAACAATGAATAACTGAACCCTTATTTTAATTTTAAGAAATAGTGAGAATGATTTTGGAAACCGGGAAAAGAGAAAAACTAAAAAATAATATCAAATTGAAAGAAACTTCCAATGAGTATTGAACCAGAAAAAATTATTTATACAATGTCAAGAGTCAGCAAGGCATACCAGAACAAACCTGTGCTAAAAGACATATCCCTTTCCTATTTTCTTGGTGCCAAAATTGGCGTCTTAGGATTAAATGCCTCGGGGAAAAGTTCTCTTTTACGTATTATGGCAGGTGTTGATCAGGAATATGACGGAAAAGCCGTACTTTCCCCGGGATACACTTTAGGGTTTCTTGAGCAGGAACCTTTGCTTGATTCAGATAAAACCGTAAAAGCTGTAGTTGAAGAAGGCCTGCTGGAGGTTGTAGATCTTGTTGCGGAATACAATAAAATCAGTGAAAAATTTGCTGAGCCAATGTCTGACGATGAAATGAATCAACTTATTGAGCGCCACGGCGAATTGCAGGAAAAAATCGATCATCTTGATGCCTGGGATATTGACGCGCGTTTAGAAATGGCAATGGATGCGTTGCGCTGCCCTCCGGGAGATACTCCAATTAATGTTATTTCCGGTGGTGAAAAAAGACGTGTGGCTTTATGCAGACTTTTATTGCAGAAGCCGGATATCCTGCTGTTGGATGAACCGACAAATCATCTTGATGCCGAAACCATAGCCTGGCTCGAACATCATCTTCAGCAGTATAAGGGTACGGTGATTGCCGTCACGCATGATCGTTATTTTTTAGATAACGTAGCGGGTTGGATTTTAGAGCTTGATCGAGGACACGGCATCCCGTGGAAAGGCAACTATTCTTCATGGCTTGAACAAAAACAATTACAGCTTAACCAGGAAGAAAAATCGGAATCAAAACGGCAGAAGGCCTTGCAGCGGGAATTGGAATGGATCAGCATGTCACCAAAAGGCCGCCAGGCAAAGGGAAAGGCACGCATTAATGCTTATGAAACTCTTTTAAGCCAGAATTATGAAAAAGGGGCCAAAGATCTTGAAATATATATTCCACCAGGACCACGTCTTGGAAAGGTAGTTATTCAAGCAGAAAACTTGAGCAAAGCATATGGCGATCGCCTTCTCTTTGAGGGATTGACATTTGCTTTACCTGCGGGAGGTATTGTCGGCGTTGTCGGTCCTAACGGCGCGGGCAAAACAACACTCTTTAAAATTATAACCGGTTTGGAAAAACCTGATTCCGGGATTATTAACATCGGGGACACTGTTAAACTCGCTTGCGTTGATCAGGAACGCGATATTCTTAAACCCGACAAGACTATATGGGAAGTGATTTCCGGTGGCAGGGATATGGTTGAGCTTGGGAAAATAGAAGTGAACTCAAGGGCCTATGTTGCTCGTTTTAATTTTTCGGGATCAGACCAGCAGAAAAAAGTAAACATGATTTCAGGCGGCGAGCGTAATAGAGTCCATCTTGCGTGTATGCTCAAAGAGGGCGCCAATGTGTTGCTTTTAGACGAACCTACAAATGATCTTGATGTGAATACAATGCGTGCCCTTGAAGAAGCGTTGGAACATTTTGGAGGCTGCGCGGTTATTATCACTCATGATCGCTGGTTTCTCGATCGCATCGCCACCCATATTCTTGCTTTTGAGGGAGACAGTGCTGTCATGTGGTTTGAAGGCAATTATTCAGATTACGAAGCTGACAGAAAAAAGAGGCTTGGAAAGGCCGCTGAACAGCCCCATAGAATCAAATACAGACATTTGACAAGAGGCTAAATACAGGGGACTTGTGAGGACTCTTGGCAGAGTAGAGAGCTGGTTGCTGCGACCTTAGGTTTGGCATATCTGTTTCCGCCCGTTTCGTCTGGCAGTGCCTTAATAGCCGTGCCGTAGCTACCTTGGACAGCCCTCCCTCATCAAACCGTGCATGCGGTTTTCCCGCACACGGCTTTCCGATGTTCTTCACCGCAGGGCATGCGCCCTTGTCCAAAAACGGCTGTTCCTTTAATTCAGGAGGATATTGATATATTAGCTTCATTTCCAAAAGCCCTGCCTGAATTGTATTTTTTTTAGACATCCTAACGGAATATCAGGTTGCAGGGCTGGCGAACAGTTTGGAAAAAGGTATCTTTATAAAGGGCATCCCAAAATGATAACCAGAATATATTGGATATTAATCGTGGCCTGCCACGCGAAGCCCGAAGGGCGAAGCGTGGTGGAGGCGGCGGGAGTCGAACCCGCGTCCGGTAATATTCCACAAAGGCATCTACATATTTAGCCCAAGCTTTAGCTTTCGCCTTTCAAGTCCCCCTCAGGCAGGCTACTTAAAAGGCTATCCTGTAAAATTTCGCCAATCCTTTAACAGGCAATCCGGACGGCTATCCCACTAATCGGCGCCCTTACCGGATGCGCAGGAATAATCCGGCAGGACGTTAGCCTAAGCGGCTAAAGCGTAGTTATAATCATCTGCGATTATTTTAAGTCCCCATCATTTTTACGAGCTGACAGGAGCTCGATATGCAACCTTAGCTTCCTTATCCCCGTCGAAACCGTTTCGCCCCCATGAAAAGGGTGAAAAAACAGACGTGTTTAAAAAATCTTATTTTATATACTAAACCAGCATGTTCAATTTGTCAATCTTTTCGCTGAAACATAATAGATAGTGCCTGAACGAAAACCCCTTTTTTTGTCATTTTGACCAAAGGGAGAAATCTTAAATTTCAATATCAATAATATGATAGAATTTCTCGCTCCGCTCGAAATGACAGTTTTGGATAGTTTTAGTTCGGGCATTCGGGCTCCTGGATATAACCATAAATGGCTGTAAATGATTGACACATAAATAAGCTGGTGTTATATTTTATAAGTAAAAAATCAATATGAGTCCGCTGTTTAACATATAATGTGTTTTTCAGCTTTTTTGCGTTAACCAATAAAACAATGAGACTAAACAAAGAGGAGGATTATATGTTTGGAATCGGCATGCCGGAACTAATCATTATTCTCGTTATCATTCTGATAATTTTTGGAGCTGGTAAACTTCCTGAAATTGGAGCAGGTGTAGGCAAGGCCATAAAAAACTTCAAGGGTGCCACATCAGAAAACGAGGAAAAAAAGAAAGAAAAAATTGATGAAGGAAATAAATCCTAATCTGTTTTTATTATTCATGCTAAAAAACTTATTATGAGCATTTGGGATCGCAAGAAACCTTCATTCGGTTTTATTTCTACAAGATTTGCCGGGTTGGACGGAGTTTCGCTTGAAACAAAAAAATGGGCTGAGATGCTTGCCTCAAAGGGTTGTCCTGTATATTTTATGGCAGGAATGCTTGACACCGATCCCGCAATCTCTCATCTTGTGCCTAAGGCATTCTTTAATCACGAAGAAATCCTTGAAATACAACAGGCTATTTTCGTAGAAAAAAAACGCACACCTGAAATCAGCAGAAGAATTCAGCAGCTGAAAGAAGAGCTGAAAGTTGAGATCGCAAAATTTCATTCAAATTTTGGTTTCGAAATCCTGGTTGTAGAAAATGCTCTGGCAATTCCTGTAAATATCCCGCTCGGTCTTGCAATAACAGAATTTATAATTGAAACAGGAATGCCCACAATAGCTCATCATCATGACTTCCCCTGGGAAAGGGAAAGATTCTACAGCCCGATTGCTACAGACTATTTAAGAGCCGCATTTCCGCCGGTTCATCCAAAGATACAACATGTGGTAATTAATTCTATAGCCGGACAAAAGTTTGGCAGCTTTACAGGAGCCAGTTGGACATTAATTCCAAATGTTGTCGACTTTAAAATTCTCCCTCCACAAATAGACGATTATAATCGCGATTTAAAAAAAGAAATCGGCCTTGATGAAGATGCTCTTTTGGTGCTTCAACCAACAAGGGTTATTTCAAGAAAAGGGATAGAAACCGCTGCTGAAATTGTAAAAAGGCTTGACCACCCAAAAGCATCACTTGTTATAAGCCACAAGGCAGGAGATGAAGGGCGGGATTATTTAATGCGCATTGAAGAGTTCGTAAAATTAATAAATGTTGATCTTAAAATAATATCCGACAGGATCGGGTTAAAAAGGGGTTTTGATGAAAACGGGAGGAAAATATACACATTGTGGGATGTGTATCAACACGCAAATCTTATAACCTATCCATCTGCATATGAAGGGTACGGCAATGCCTTTGTTGAAGCCATATATTTCAGAAAGCCGATAGCTATTAACAGGTATTCAATTTTTGTGTCAGATATTGAGCCAAAAGGTTTTGATGTAATTTCTTTTAACAGCTATATAACACAAAATACTATCGACAACATAAACGATCTGTTAAAAAACCCTGAGCGGATGGCTCAAATGGCTGAAAAAAACTATATGCTTGGATGGCGTTATCTTTCATATGAAATGTTAGAAGAAAAGATTGAACAGATTTTAATTAATTATTACGGGTCATGATAAATTAATGTTGAGTAGTCGAGTAGGAAATTGGTCGAGTCGGGGAGTTTCCCACTCGACCAATATTAAAATGCCTTTACCGCCTCTTCTCTTGATTTAACCACCCGCCCATCTTTGCCGCAATTTCTTCCAGGCTTTTCAGCGCCTTGCCATAGTCATAATCATTTAATTGATTTTCAAGCTTCTGGAGTGTTGAGAAATCCAGATGTTCCTTAACAGCTTTAAAACTAATATTAATTTTTTCAGGATCGGCAAGTTCAAGAGCATCAGCAAGCTGTTTCAACAAAGGCATGACCTCTGCCGCAAGAACCTCTTTTGCCATAACCGGGGTATCCATAGATTCTCCCTGAACAACTGTTTCACCAGGAAACACGAACTTTCGTTTCTGATCCTCAGATTGCCGGCCGAGGCGCACTGTGAAGTTGAAAGTGCTTCCCTTGCCGGATTCGCTTTCGACCCAGATTCTGCCGCCCATCAACCCCACAAGCCGCTTGCAGATGCTAAGCCCCAATCCTGTGCCGGAATGTTTTCGCGTGGTGGAGGTATCAGCCTGGGTGAAAGGTTTAAAAAGTTTGTCGACGTATTCAGGCGTTATCCCGATACCGGTGTCTTTTACAAAAAATGCAAGTGTTGTCCGGTCTGAGGTTTTCTCCAAAGCCTTTACTCCCACAAGGATGATGCCGCCCTTTTTTGTGAACTTTATTGCATTGTCCACCAGATTCGTGATAATTTGCTGAAGACGCAAAGAATCGCCGACAAGAGCATTTGGCGCTTCAGAATCAATATTAACATGAAGCTCGACCCCCTTCTCAACAGCCTTAGTCATAAACGCGTCCGTTACTCTATCTATTACCTCGTCTAACAAAAAGGGGTGTGTTTCTATGTCGAGCTTATCAGCTTCGATCTTTGAAAAATCGAGGATGTCATTGATGATTCCCAGCAGGGAATAAGCTGACGATTGAATTATTCCCAGATAATGCTTCACTTTGGGAGGGGAATCCTCGCTCAGCGCCAGGTCGGTGGCGGCAATGACCCCGTTCATGGGTGTCCGAATTTCATGGCTCATATTGGCCAAAAAGTCGCTCTTGGCTCTGGTGGCGGCTTCGGCGTCCCGTTTAGCCTTCCCTTCCCGAAGGTACGCGTTCTGAAGCCTCTTTTCTGCTTTCACCTCGGCGGTCAAATCACGGAGGATCTCGAATCCTCCCAGAACTTTTCCTGAAGAATCCTTCAGGAGAGCGGAACTGGCCATTATTGGAATCTCGCGGCCTTTTCGATTTTTTATGGTTGCCCGTTGGCCCACTGTAGCCTCATCGGTTTCCAGAGCCTTTTCTACTGGACATCCGTCTTTGCAGATTGAACTATTAAACACTTCGCAACATGGCATTCCAATTGCCTCTTCGCGTGACAGGCCTGCCAGACGTGCTGCAGCCTCATTAATAAATGCCACATTCATCTCCGGATCGACCGTGAAGAAGGGATCGGAAATCCCGAGCTTGAGGCTGTTGGCATATTCCATCCTGTCTCGTATGCTTTTTACCATTTGGTTGAAGTTGTGAGACAATGCTCCGATCGAGTCTTGATGATCATCGACAACTTTTACAGTAACATCACCCGCAGCCACCTGGCCGGTTTTTTCCCCAAGCAGGCGGATACGCTGTGAAACCATCCTGGAAAAGAAAAAATTGATGAAGAGCACCAGGCCTATAAGAGCGGTCGCAAAATAGATAATAAGTCTGTTTCTAGTCTGAACTATTGCCGCAAGCACATCCCCTACATGCTGTTTAATAACCATTGCACCAAGGACCTTTCTGCTGGCTCCATGACAGTGGCGGCAGGATGATTCATTAAGGATCGGCTTAATGGTTACCAGAAAAGATTTTTCGTTCTCTATGTCGGCAAATGATTCTCCAGGGGCTTTGCCGGTTGCCAGCACTTGAGCCAAAGCCTTGCGCGAATCGTTCCCATTGAGGTACTTTTCCATGCTGCTGTTAACGCGTTCCTTTTCTGACGCATAAGAGATTCCCCTGCGAAAGTCCAGAATATAGACCTGGATATTGCCTATACGCTCTTTGACATCCTTCATCTGTTCCCTTATTGTTTTTTCGTCCCCTATGGACATGGGAAACCTGATGGCGCTGTAAATATTTTCCATGAGGCTGTCCGAAAAGTGCGCTACCTGGTCCATAGCGGTCCTTTTATGTATTACAAGACTCTGATAGAGACTAAGACCCATAAAGAAACCCACAAGAACAACGGTGACTATAAACATCTTGGTTCGCATTCTCATGCTTTTCAAAGGTTTATTAATCAGGTTTCTCATCAACTTAACCTCCGGATCAACGGGAACTTGCAGGCCGGGTTAATAGCGCAGGCAATTTTATTGAAATGACTTAATGGCCTCTTCTTTTGAGTTAAAAATATCAATTACTCTATCCATCCGGACAAGCTCAAACAGTGAACGAACCGGCTCCTGCACTCCGCACAGCTTGAGGTTGCCTCCCAGCTTACTTAATTGTTTTTGACAAAACAGCAGTGTTCCGCACCCGGAACTGTCGATAAATTTAACATGGCTCATTTCAAATATCACTTTATTGCTTTCATTAAGTATAGAAGCAAAGCCTGTCTTGAATTCATCAGTATTGCCGGCGTCAAGAACCTCTGTTAGAACCGTTACAACAGTAATGTCACTAATTTCTTCCGTGCTTAATTCCATCTTAATTACCTCCGGTTATAGACTTTCAGATAATTCATTTCACAAGGCTAAAGGGAGGCTTTAAGGCGTACATGTCAGTACGTCGTCGAGAAGTCCGACCGATAACGCGGTGAAATTATTTATCTGAAAGTCTATAGTTTAATTTTCAAACAGGTGCAATTTTTACCTTGATCATCCCGAGAATATACCACTTCATCCACAGTATGAGCAATTATGTGAAGACCGAATCCATTTTCACGTGATCCGTCAAATACCGGCTGTGGAACCGATTTCAGTTCGAACTTTTCACCCCGGTCGTAAAACCGAATCTCAATTTCGTCAGCCGATGCTTTGGCATTGATCTGAATCGTTTCATTGCCGCGGCTTTTATATGCATGCTTAATTATATTTACCGTAACTTCGGTAACAGCCAGTTCGATCATGCTTATACGCTTTGCATCCAGCGAATAATCCTTTACCCGGGCACAAAACTCTCTGGCAAAGGCTCTGACCCGCTCCAGCTCTTTCAGGTCGCTTATTATCTCAAGTTCTGATTCAGTTGACAGCGCGGGGCGTGATGCCCTCTTGCCGATCTTGACTAAAACGCAGGTAACATCATCATCAAAGGTTTCAGATTCTGAAAATGCGATAATATCGTTCCAGATACTGTTTATAAGATTTTCCAGCTCGATTTTTGCGTTTATCTGCACAAAATCGACCAGACGTTTCTCTCCATAAAGATTGCCATCCCGATCTTTGGATTCTGTCAAGCCGTCTGAATAGAACACAAAAAGATCTCCTGGTTTGAACCGAACGGTTTTCTGCCTGAATGGCTCCTTTTCCGGAAAACCAAGCGGCATATTAACCCCGCGGAGCAAACTGCAGTTGTTTGTATCATTGTGAAAATGAATAGTCCTCATATGCCCGCAATCAACAAAGCTGTACATATATTGGGCCATATCGAATCTCGCATAACACAGGGTTGCAAAGGTTTCCAAATCTTCGAGCTGATCGATCACTTGTGTGTGTACAGATGAAATAATTTGAGCCGGCTCAGGCGGATTATCTTTGTTGATTAAAAGGCTTAGTTCATTCAGAACACGCAAAAGATGGCTCTTTAATGCCGCACCCAAAAGAGCTGCAGGGATTCCCTTGCCCATAACATCTCCAACCACAATGTCAAAACACAGGTCGCTGTGTTTAAAGAAATCATAAAAATCACCGTCGATCTTTTGTGAAGCAGCTGTTAAATGGGCTATCTGAATCCCCTGGATATTATGTGGAGATTGGCCGATCAGAAGGGTTTGCTGAATTCTGGAGGCTATATATATTTCCTGATCACGCGCTTCTTTAAGAGCCAGATGTGTCTTAACCCTTGCTTTTACTTCAGCTGCATGAAACGGTTTGGTGATATAATCCAGCGCACCCACTTCAAATCCTCTGGTTTTGTGCCCCTCTTCACTCATTGCAGTAATGAAAATTATCGGGATATCTTTGGTCTTTGTAGCAGCTTTCAGCCGGGTGCATACCTCATATCCGTTCATTTCAGGCATCATAATGTCCAGAAGGATCAGGTCAGGCAGGTATTTGTCTGCGTATTCAAGCGCTTTTGCCCCGTTTTTGGCGATTCCCAACCGGTAATCATTTTTCAATGTATTCACCAGCAGGTCGATATTGATCGAATTATCATCAACAATTAAAACTAAAGGCTTAACTTTTTTCATGGTTGTCACCCAATCCCTCAATCCCTCAGTCCCTTAATCCCCTTGAGTGTTTTCAGAGCATTATCATAGTCATAATTATTTATTTGATTTTCAAGTTTTTCTATTATGGATTTGTCAATATGTTCCTTTACGCCATTAAAATGCATCTTAATTTCTTCAGGATCGGCAAGTTCAAGGTCATCGGCAAGCTGTTTCAACAAGGGTATGACCTTTGCCGGATCAACAGCGCCGACTTTAACATCCAACGGCTCCCTGCCTGTGAGTTGCACGCGGACAGGACTTTTTTCCGTATCAGCAAGGGTCTGCAAAGATTTCAGTACCCGGTTCAGCGCCGCCACCATATTATCTGCCAGGTTTTCCCCTGGTGGATTTACAGCTCCTTTTCTGCTTGCTTTCTCAAGCTGAAAGGCCGCCTCTTGCAAATCAACAGCTCCGATATTGCCGGCGCTCCCTTTGAGGCTGTGAGCCAAATGCACAAGTGATTCCCAGTCTTTCTTATCAAATAGATCCTTTATGTTGCTGGGAACATCCTTATTGTTCCTGAGGAATCCCATCAGTATACGTTTAAAAACATCTGAGCCGATATCCAGCGCTTTCAAGGCATCCTGTATGTTTATCCCCGGCAGTTTAGCCGGAAGAACCTGGGTTGCGATAACAGGGGTATCCACAGCCTCTTCCGGGACAACTGTTTCAGCTTCTTTGTCGTACGGCAGCCCTTTTTGTGATTTTATCGTTCTCCATATTGTCTGGAATAATCTGTCCTGATTTATGGGTTTGCTAATGTAGCCATCCATTCCGGCCTCCAGACATTTTTCCTCATCCCCCTTCATGGCATGGGCTGTCATTGCAATTATCGGAAGCGATTTCAATTCCGGGATTTTTCGAATACCGGCTGTCGCTTCATACCCATCCATTTTCGGCATCTGGATGTCCATTAGTACGGCATCAAACCGGCCTTTCCTTGCCGCCTTGACCGCCGCCTCCCCATTATTGACGATTTCGACAACAATTTCTGCTCCCTCCAGTATTGCCTTTGCAATTTCCTGGTTCGTTGGGTTATCCTCTGCCACAAGGATCCTAAGCCCTTTCAGGTGTTTCTTGTATATTGATGCCTTTGTTGTGATTTCTCTGCCGGGTCTTGTTTCCCTCGATTCCTTTCCAAATGCATCCATTATAGCATTAAAAAGAGTTGATTGGAATATGGGTTTGGTCAGAAAAGCGTTGATCCCTGCCTTTTTAGCCTCCAGCTTTTCGGCTTCTCTTCCAAAGGCGGTCATCATGATTATCGGAATATTCAGCTTCAAATCTTCCCTGATTATTCTTGCAGCCTCAATTCCATCCATCTCCGGCATGCGCCAATCAATAATCACCAGATCAAACGGTTCTTTCATGGTCTGGTTTTCTTGAAGCACGTCAAGCGCCTCTTTACCTGATGAGACCAATTCCGGCCTGAAACCAAAAGACTCTAAAATCCTTTGCAAAATAGTTCTGCTGTCAGGGCAATCGTCAACAACCAATACTTTTAAACCCTGGATATCAGGCGGCGGTATTAACCTGCGTTTGCACTCTTTGGCCCGGCATTTGAAAGTTACCGTAAAATGGAAAGTGCTTCCCTTGCCCAACTCACTTTCGACCCGGATGTCACCGTGCATCAACTCCACAAGCTGTTTGCAGATACTAAGCCCCAATCCGGTCCCGGCATATTTTCGCGTAGTGGACACATCAGCCTGGCTGAAAGGTTTAAAAAGTTTGCTGACATATTCAGGCGCTATCCCGATACCGGTGTCTTTTACAAAAAATGCAAGTGTTGCCTGGTCTGATGTTTTCTCCAAAGCCTTTACTCCCACAAGGATAATGCCGCCTTTGGGGGTGAACTTAATTGCGTTGTCCACCAGATTCTTGATAATTTGCTGGAGACGGAACGAATCACCGGTAAAAGCCCTTGGCGTTTCCAGATCGATATCAACAAGAAGTTCGATGTTTTTATCGGAGCTCTTTTTGATGAACATATCGGTTACTCTATCCAGCACCACGTCAAGCATAAAAGGCCGTGATTCCAGCTCAATCCTGCCGGCTTCAACCTTTGAAAAGTCAAGAATATCATTGATGAGTTCCAGTAAAGAATAGGCTGAAGATTGTATGATCTCCAGATAGTGATTAACTCTGGGAGGCAAATCTTCACTCAGCGCCAGGTCGGCGGCGGCGATTACTCCGTTCATCGGAGTCCTGATCTCATGGCTCATGTTGGCCAAGAACACACTTTTTGCTTCAGTGGCCGATTCCGCGGCTTTTTTTGCTTTAATCAGGTCTTTCTCTGCCCGCTCACGAAAGGAGACCTCTTTCTCAAGTCTGATACGGGATACTGAAAGCCCCCTGTTTAGATTCAGGATTTCAATGATAAAACCCGACATAATAACAAATATAATCGCTGCAAATAAAAACCAGTACCAGTATTTTTTAATAACATCTGCCAGGGTTATTTTGCCAAAATCCTTGTAAGGCCCAACCTTTAGATACTTTAAACACTCATGTATCGGTTGATAGTTCATGGGTATGGTCCATCCCCCGCATTCTGCTGCTATGGCCGCAGGGGAGTCCGCAGGCATTTCAAGAAGCGCTATTGCAACTTTTTCCGCCAATTCATTCGGAGTGTGTTTGAGTTCCGCCATTGGCCATTCAGGATATCCTCGGGTTGAGTGAGGAAATGGCGGGGAATCCACTGTCTTCCCGCCGTGCTCATGAACCACATAAAAGTTTTGAAGATTGATCTTTCCTTCAGCGTGCATTCTTATGAATGTATCGGCCCTTACTGTTCCGGCATCGACCTCGCCGTCTCTGACCGCGTAAACAACGGCATCTTGTGTGCCAATAAATTTAAGATCTTTGAAATCCCTGTACGGATCAATCCCTTTTTCCTTAAATTCCCGCCAAGCCATTCTCCAGCCCCCAAAAGAGCCTTCTGCTGTGGCCGCGAAGGTTTTGCCTTTGATATCCTTGAGCTGCCGCATGTCGCTCCGCTCCGCCTTCCAGAAAATCACCCCCCAGTATTTGGTATAAAAGCTATCGAGACACCGGTTTTTCAATGTAGCGATACGGTTTGCTCCATACCGGTGTTCCAGTTCTACATAAAAGGATGAGTTGGCCAGAATAAAATCGACCTCCTCTTTTTCAACAGAAGAGTAAATTTGTTCATGATCAAGGGGTATAATAACAAAGGTTTTGCCGGGGATCCTGGCTGTAAGATATTTTGCGGTAGGCGACCAGTTTTCCAGGCATCGCTCAAATCCTCTTTTGGCAAGAACTCCGATTTTTACCTGATCGTTATTTGCCAGAGCAATGCACGCTGCCGTCAAGGTAAAGAATAAAGCTACAATCAGGCAGGCTATAGATACTGAGAGCCTTGAAAAATGTTTAATTTTCACAAGTCTCACCTCATCGGTTTTATGGTAAGCATTCACGGAACGTTAACAGCTACGTTTTATGTAACAGTTGACGGTTGTCGGTTTACAGCTCACGCTTTTTTCAAACGAACTGGCTATATGGCCAGCATAGGCAAGGCTACATCTTTTGCTTTTTGCCTGCCGTAAAGCAGCTCTACCAATTTTATTGCAAATTCCAGAGCCGTGCCCGGCCCCTGACTTGTAATACATTCATCATCAACAACTACCCTGTCTTCAACTGCATCGATATTATCAAGTTGCTTTACAAAGGCAGGATAACAGGTCGCTTTTCTCAGGCCTATTAATCCATGGTGCTGAAAAACAACCGCGGGAGAGGCGCAGATGGCCGCATACAATCCTCCTTCGCGCTGCTGACGTTTTAAAATCAGCTCCAATTCTTTCGAGTCACGCAGGTGCTCAGCTCCGGGCATACCGCCCGGCAAAGCAATTAAGTCATACACAATCTCCGTGCAGTCAGAAATAAGTTTGTCTGCGACCAGTTTTACTCCATGGGCCGCGGTAACCTGTAATTTGTCCACGGATGCAACAGTCACATAAGCGCCGGCCCTTCTCAAAACATCAATAATACACATTGCTTCAATTTCTTCGATGCCGTCTGCTATCGGCACAAGGACTTTTTTAGACATATATCTCTCCTTGCATTTGTTATTTTTTCTTTATGGTTTTAAAATACCAAATTGAACCATTTCTGCAACATCTAAATAGCTTTCATGTTGATTTTACAAAAATATCCTTCTATATTGACATGCAGTAAATTTGGGGGAGTTAAATATTTTTGCATAGCTCCCCTCAAACCGGTCAATTTCAATGCTCTCATAAAAGGAGATATGACTATGCAGGATGTTTTTAACAAAAATGGCTGTGTTGAAAAAAGATATGACCCCAGAAAAATGGCAGATAAATATTTCAGGGTTGAATTCTCAAAGAGCGGGCTAACCCATTTTTACACTTTTAAGCTACGGGATATATCTTCAAAAGGAATGTGTATTCTGATTAAAGAAGGCTCTGATGTTCTGAAATCATTAAAGGTCGGTGATATTCTGGATATGAAATACTATACAGAGGAACAATCGAGCCAGCCTAACGAGCTTAAAACAAAAATAAAACATATCACAAAGGATGATCAGGGAAGATTCAAAGGGCATTGTCTTGTCGGTTTGTCCATAATTGAGTAACTACGAACAAAATCAACATAGTTTAATATGAGCTTAAAAAACCCAATGCGACCTTTAAAAAATGCTCGGTTTTGCAAAGGCCTCCTGATTATACTTCTTATCGCGACCTTTTTCTTTGCGGCATGCGCGCCAAAACAGCTTCAACCCGCCAGGCCTGTGTATGTTGGCCCAGGAGACATCCTGTTTGCACAGGCTGAAGATCTGTTTCAGGCAAAATCGTATGAAAAAGCCATAATCAAGTACACTGAATATCTTTCCGTGTTTCCAAAGGGGCGCCTGGCCGATGCAGCTCTGATGAAAACAGGGATTATCTGGTCTGGTCTTGGCAATAATGCAAAAGCGCTCAATTATTATAATCGTTTAATCGCCGATTATCCGAAAAGTCCTTTTGTTCCTGATACCATGGTCGAAATTCTTGTTGAGCTGTACAACCAGGGCAAATACAATGAGGCAATCAAGCAGGCAAACGATATAATAGAAAGCAATATTGCAGGGATTAATATTATCAGAACATATGTTCTTCTTGGCGATGCTCATCTTGCGACAAGCTCCCCGAAAGATGCCGTTAATTTCTATATCTTAGCGCTTAACAAAGCAAAGGGCCCCGCAAAAGAGGCGATAATTGCAAAAATAAATGAAGCTGCCGGGCCGCTTGGCACAGCCGATATCATATCTTTTTTAAATCAGCTGGAAGATAAAGCACCGGCTGGTTATCTTATGTACCGGTTAGGGCAAGACAAAGCTGAAAAAGAAAAATATGATGATGCTGAAAAGATATTGTCGCAATTTATAGAAAGGTTTCCAAGGCACGAAAACGCATCAACGGCTCAAAAACTGGTAGAGAATATTAAAAAAAAGGCTGCATACAGTAAATACACAATAGGATGTTTGCTCCCGCTAAGCGGTCCTTACGAAAGTTTCGGCCGCATGGCATTAAAAGGCATTGAACTGGCTATGAATCAATTTTGCTCACAGGGCATTCAACCTGCCGTAAAGCTGATTATAAAAGATACGGAGTCCGATGCAAATAAGGCTGCCGAGGCTGTAAAGGAATTATTCGAGGAGCATGTTGCGGCAATTATCGGCCCGATTTTTACAGCGGAATCCGCCGCCCTGGTAGCGCAGGACAAAAGCATTCCGATCATTACCATAACCCAAAAGAATAATATTGCCGATGTTGGAGACTATGTTTTCAGGAATTTCTTCACTCCCATGATGCAGGTTCATACTCTTGTATCTTATGTAATTGAAAAGCTGGGGCTTGGCAGTTTCGCGATCCTTTATCCTGATGATAATTATGGAACAACATTTATGAATCTATTCTGGGATGAAGTTACAGCTTATGGTGGAAAGGTTGTCGGTGTTGAATCATATAATATCGAACATACGGATTTTGCCGATCCCATCAAAAAACTGGTCGGTCTTTATTATGAAGTCCCTGAAGATCTAAAAATAGATGAAGAAGCAGGCAAAAAAGATAATATAAGCAAAGACAAAGAGGAACAAGAACCTCAAGCAGTTGTCGATTTTGATGCTATCTTCATTCCCGATGCGCCGGAACGGGCAGGATTAATTATACCCCAGCTGGCATTTTATGATGTTGAGAATGTGTATCTTTTAGGCACCAATCTGTGGCATTGTGACGGTTTGATTAAAATGGCGCGGCGTTATGTTCAGAACGCAATTATGCCTGATATTTTTTTTGCGGAAAGCTCTTTAAAACAGGTCGGTGATTTTGTGGCTGTTTTTGAACAAACCTTTAAAGAGAAACCGGGATTTATAGAGGCTGTAGCTTATGACTCGGCAATGATATTATTCCAGATTGTAAGCAGGCCTGATATTCGATACAGAAGCTCCATCAAAAACGCATTAATTAATCTTAACAATTTTCAGGGCGCAACAGGCCTTACATCGTTTGATAATAACGGAGAAATCAAAAAAAGGCTGTATCTTCTTCGCGTAAAGGGCGAAAAATTTGTTGAACTCGAATATTGATGGCTTTGTAAGAAGATGAATATTGCATATACAGCATACAAATTTCTTAGCACATCCCTTTTTCTATTACTTTTCCCGCCTTTCTGGTTTTATTCACGCATAACCGGCAGATATAGCCAAAGCATAAGCCAGCGTATCGGATTATACCCTGATCGGCTTGTTCGGACTATTTCCGGATCGCCGCGAATATGGATACATGCGGTTTCAGTAGGAGAGGTGAGCTCGGCAATAGCCATTATCAAATCACTCAAAGCTTTAATGCCGGATTGTGCTGTTATACTTTCGACCACAACAGAACATGGGCAGGCCTTTGCCAAAAACAAACTGAGCGCCCATGAGCACCGACCACTGGCGACCTGTATTTATGCCCCGGTTGATTTTATTCTATCTGCCCGCAAGGCTTTATCTATCCTGAAACCGGACGTCCTGGTATGTCTTGAAACTGAAATATGGCCGAACTGGCTGGTTGAGGCCCAGAGGCTTGGCATCAAAACAGCCCTTGTTAACGGCAGAATTTCCGTTAGAACAATTAAGGGGTACTTAAAAATCAGGCCGTTAATGAAGGCAATATTAAACCTTGTTGACGCCTTTAGCATGATAAACAAGGCTGATGCTCATCGCATAGAAATGATCGGCGCGCCAGGAAAAAGGATAGAAATAAACGGAAACGCGAAATATGATCTTTTGTTAAACCAGACTGATGCAAAAATTAAAGCAAAAATGGAAAGCATCTATAATATTAAAGGAGACAAACCTGTTTTTGTGGCAGGAAGCACCCGAAGGTCTGAGGAAAAAATCATTCTTGATGTTTATGGGAGAATCATTAAATCTTTCCCTGAAACCCTTTTGATTCTCGCGCCAAGGCATGTTGAAAGGGTGCATCACATAAAAAAGCTGGTTAAAAACCAAGGTTTTGCGTGTCAGCTAAAAAGCGATCTTGATGAACAAAACTGTTTAAGGACAGCTCCCATAGTTATAGTGGACACGATCGGAGAGCTTATGAACACATACAGCATCGCCTCAATAGTATTTTGCGGGGGCAGCCTGGTGCCGCTTGGGGGACAAAACATACTGGAAGCCGCGGTATGGGGTAAACCTGTTTTCTATGGCCCTTCAATGGAGGATTTTCTTGATGCCAAGGATCTTCTCGACAAAACAGGCGGTGGCATTCAGGTAAAGGATGGTCAGGAACTAACTGAAAAAGCGATATACTATCTTGCCAATCCAGACAAAGCAGTTGCTGTCGGCAAATTAGCGGCTCAAGCCGTGATGTCGCATAAAGGAGCCGCCGACAAGCATGCAGATGTAATATATCGGCTGCTTAATTATTCTTCAATGAGCCCTGCCCTGTTGCTTCAAGAACATTGAGCCAAAGCTTTCCGTGAGGATCAACCTGTTTTCGCTTTCCTGCCGACAGGCTGATGGGGATATGCACAAAATGATCGTTCCAGTGGCCGATAAGCATATTTGTCCTGCCGGTCATGGCTGCATGGACAGCATCACGTCCTAAAAAACTACAAAACACATGATCGTTGGAATTGGCCGGCAGACTCCTGATTATATAGCTGGGATCGATATATTTAAGGGTTATGGAAATATTTTTTTCTTTGAAATAGGTTGCGATTGCATCCCTTAGAAACAGACCGATATCATGCAGCCTGATATTTCCCGATTCATCGTACATCCTTTTTTTGTTTTTACCGGTTGTGAACAGGTTCTGGCCTGCCCCTTCCGCCACGACTATTACCGCATGGCTTCTGATTTCAAGGCGTTTTTCAAGGGTTGCAAGAAAGCCGCCGGGCCCTTTAAGGTCGATATCCACCTCCGGTATAAGAACAAAATTCACATCCTGCTGTGCCAATGCGGCTGTTGCCGCAATAAAGCCGGAATGCCTGCCCATCAGTTTTATAAGACCGATGCCGTTGGGATATCCCTCTGCTTCATTATGCGCAGCCCTGATCGCCTGGGTAGCAATGTCAACCGCGGTATCAAAGCCAAAAGACCTTGATACCATATAAATATCATTGTCAATGGTCTTTGGTATCCCTATGATGCTGATTTTAAGGCCTCTTTTTTTTAAGGCATCATTTATTTTTGATGCAGCCAGCAGTGTCCCGTCGCCACCGATCATAAAAAGCGCCCCGATATTCATCCGTTCCATGCAATCGACGATCTCATTAATATCCTGGGGGCCCCTGGAAGATCCAAGAAAGGATCCTCCCTTTCTAATAATTTTCTCAACCGTTTCAGGCGTAAGGGCTAAGATATCATGGCCATATCCTGAGATAAAGCCTTGCAGTCCATACTTAATACCATAGATATTCCGGACTCCATATCCATAATAAAGCTCCAGAACTATTGATCGAATTATTCCGTTAAGACCGGGACAAAGTCCGCCGCAAGCTACAAGTGCGCACCGCAGCTTACTCGGATCAAAGTATATTTTTTTTCTGGGACCGGCCAGTTCAAAGGCGGAAAGCTTTTTGCCGTCCTTAATCATCTTTGTGACATTAGATAAATTTACGTCGATTAATACCCTGTCGTTATCGGAAATAAAGTTCTGGTCGTATGAGCCTCTGTCTGTTTGCTGGATCGGAGAGGTTATTTTTGACTTTCCCAGAGTCGGTATTTTTGTGTCCATATTATTATAGTTCATAATCCCCTATGAATACCTTTACCTTCCATTAAACTTAAATTCACCTTTGCCCAATATGTCGTGAAGATGTAAAATCCCCTGAACCTTACCAAAAGAGTCTGTTATCGGAAGGACTGTAATCTGGTAGAGCTCCATCATATTCAGAGCATCATAGGCCGGAGAATCCAAAGTTATAGTTCGCGGATTTTTTGTCATGACATCTTCGACCTTTAATTCATAAATAGGCTTTTTCTTAACAATACAACGCCTTATATCGCCATCGGTTATTATGCCGGCAAGTGTGAAATCCGGTTTTAAAACAAAAGTAACTCCCAGTTCAAGACGCTCAATTTTGTTAATAGCATCCTCCATGGATGAGCCGGCAAAAACATAAGGTATGGCTTTGCCTGTTAACATAATATCTTTAACTTTGCCGGTCAGGCGCCCGCCCAACATGCCTCCGGGATGAACCTTTTTAAAATCGCTTGAGTTAAAATGCTTTTTATTAATTAATACCACGGCAAGAGCGTCTCCCATGGCGAGCAGAGCGGTTGTGCTTGCAGTAGGGGCAAGGCCTAAAGGGCATGCCTCCCTTTCCACGCCGACATCGATCACAATATCGCTTTGTTTTGCCAGCGGGGAATTTTTATCACCTGTAAAGGCTACAATTTTACACCCTATCCTGCGGATGCTTGGTATCAGCATATTAAGTTCATCGGTTTTACCGCTGTTTGAAAGGGCGAGAAACACATCATCACGACCCACAATACCCAGGTCTCCATGCATGGCTTCAACAGGATGCAAAAACACAGATCTTGTTCCTGTGCTGTTTAAGGTCGCTACTATCTTTCGCCCTACTATCCCTGATTTTCCGATACCTGAAACTACAAGGCGTCCGCTGGAATCGCATATAATTTCAACCATTTTGGAGAAATTATCATCAATACGCTTTGTTAATTCAAGTATCCCTGCCGCCTCTATTTTAAGGACATCAATGGCTTCCTGTATAATCATCTGCAATCTGTTTCCTTGTTTTATCGTAAGAGTTAAGGCACCAAAGATTATAATAAATAGGTAATATTATGTAATTTGTCAATTATTTGATTTGCTTTGCAAAGATAACCATTAAACACAATTTTTGATTATATCTCAATCAATAAGTCGGGTTCTTGTTATAATGCGATATAGTAGCGAAATGCCGGAGAATTGCTTTTGGGCAACAGCCCGTTTACAAAAGGGCTCTTTTGTCAGCAATAGTCTTACTGTAAATAACCTTTCCGTCCCCTAATGCATAAAAGTCTTTAAGTATTGATGCCACATTATAACCACATTGTTCATAAAAAGAACGAGTACCAGAATAATGTGACTGCTGAGATGTATCGATATAAATATGTGTTCCACCGGATTCATAAATTAAACGTTCGGTTTCATTTAATACCATTCGCCCTAATCCCTTTCTTTTAAAATCCGGATGAATAGCAATCCAGTAAATATCATGACTGGAAACAGTGCAGGGGATCAGGCCGAAACAGGAATAGCCGATCAATCGATTATCCTGTTCTATAAAAACAAAATGATAATCACTTTTTTCACCTTTTGTTAATCGTTCCGCAACAAGTTCAACAGCCACATCTACTTCTGCAGGGTTGAAGAAACCGGTTGCGCTAATTAATTGTCGCACATCTTCAATATCCTTTTGAAGAGGGTTGTAACGAAAAACTATTTTTGGATCAGATAACTTTAACCCCGCCGCAAGCAGCGGCGAATGTGCTCGTTTTTGCGGTTCAATGATATGTTTTTCCCTGTCTAATAAACACCTGAGGCTGCCAGGTGATTTTCTGCTGATTGCATTATCGAGAATTCGCTTTACCACATCTACAAAAGACAGGCCTGCATATTCCGCTGCGGCAGCAAAGCCTGCGTCTGAAGAAAGGCAGGGATTTGTATTAACCTCGAGTATCCAGGGCATTTTATTATCATCAACCCGGAAGTCAACGCGTGCATATCCTTCCAGCCCAAAAACTTGCCAACACTGAATTGCTATTGTTGAAAGTTCTGTTAACAAAGGTTTGTCCATGGCAGGAAAATCAAAGCATCTGGGTGTATGATGATATTCATAAGATTTATCATCCCATTTGGCGGCATAATCTACAATCCGAAACCTGCTATTATCATCATATCCATCAAACAAAATTTCAGCATGTGGCAGGACTTCAGGACCTCCCGGCCCGGACAAAAGCGAAATATTAAATTCTCTGCCTTCAATATATTGCTCGGCAAAACACATATCCTCTAATTGTAAGGCTCGTTCATGCAAATATTCTTTTACACTCTTATTGTCAGTTTTCTCGTCAAATATTGCCTGGTTGTCTAATCCAATAGAACCGTGTTCCCAAACTGATTTAATAATCCAGGTAGTTTTTTCCTTTTTTTCAGGGGGAAAGTCATCCCTAAACCATGATGAAACATCTTGTGGATAAGGACCAATCCAGGCAGGTGTCGGCAAATTTACCGTCTGCATTCGTTCTTTAGCCATTAACTTATGTGAACTTAAAAATATTGATTCAGATGGCGAACCTGTATAAGGAATTCCCATAGAATAAAGCAAACATGGAACCAAATGGATCAGATTTCCATATCCGTCCAATGACTCTACCAGGTTGAAAACCACATCGGGTTGAATTTCACCAAGTCTTTTCTTGAGCTGCTTTAAGTCTAAATCGCACATAACAGAAACAGGCTGATGACCCAGCTCAATTAATGCATCGGCAACGGCTTGAGCTTGAATAATTACATCACCTTCATCAAGTGTACTATCGTTTGTTACCAGATTGTGTATAATTGCTACTTTAAGCATAATTTTCTTTTTACCATGCCTTTTTCACAGGAACCCGACTAATAGCAGAAGTGACAATTTGATTAATTAACTCAACATAAGAAATGCCAAGTTTATAACAAAGAATGGGCAAATCAGAACGCTCAGGATGTAGGCCTGGAAGTGGATTTACTTCCAAAAAAAACGGTTTCCCATGTTCATCACAGCGCAAATCCACTCTGCCACCATCTCTGCATCCTAAAACCCGCCATATTTTAAGCGCCAAATTTTCAGCTTCCTGGACTGCGTTGTCATTTTCCGGAAAAACAAGATGATATTCCACAAATTTTTCATAATGTTCCTTATTAAAATATGAGTAAACATTTTTTTCAGCACCATCAAGCAGTAAAACTTCAAGTGTTCCAAGTACTTTCGCGTTTTTGCCGGTACCAACAATGCCGACTGTAAATTCGCGCCCGGAAAGATATTTTTCTACAAGCACAGGTTGATGATATTGATAAAGAAGTTCTTTACATATGCTTTGAAGATTTTCTCGTTCCCAGACAACGGAATTTTGAGTAATTCCTTTTCCAGTTCCTTCTGCAACCGGTTTTACAAAAAAAGGAGGATCAAAAGAAATTTTTAAAGCATCGGCCTTGTCCTCAACAAGATAGAAATCCGGTGTCGAAAAACCACTGTAGCAAACCACCTTTTTTGTTATTCCCTTGTGAAGCGCAAGACTCATTATTAAAGGATCGGAAAAGGTATAACGAATATCATAAAGATCAAGAATAGCAGGCACTTGAGCTTCACGTGCAATACCATTTAATCCTTCTGCAATGTTAAATACAAGCGGCCATCTTTTTCCTTTTACAAGATACTCGGTTAGCTTTCGTGCATTTCCTATGCGTTCGGTTTTATAACCGAGAACTTGCAAGGCGCTTTCAATTGCTGTAATTGTATCGTCATGGTCAAATTCGGCAGTTTCTTCTTCAGTGTATCCTAAAGCCAAATAATCTGAACGCAAATCGTAAGTTAATCCAATATTCATGTTTTAATTTCTTCCTAATTTCTATTTTCCAATTTCAAGTTTCAAGTTTCAAGCCGTGAACGGCTACAATCATATTAACAACTCTAACAACAACTTACTGTATCAGCATATCGGAAAATCCGGTCTTCATAGTTTTTGAGTAATAAATCGTGTCCTTCTCTTCTCATAAGGTAATCAGGCGTTAACGGTATTTTACCACCACCACCAGGAGCATCTATAACATAATGTGGAATGGCATATCCGCTAGTATGTCCTCTTAACCCTTGAATGATTTCCAAACCTTTATCAATAGATGTTCTAAAATGACTTGAGCCTGTGATAAGATCACACTGATAAAGATAGTAAGGCCTTACTCGCATTTTAAGGAGGTGATGCATAAGGTTTTTCATTGTTGGCACATCATCATTGATGCCTTTGAGCAGCACTGTTTGAGAACCCAAAGGAATGCCGGCATTAGCAAGCATATTGCAGGCACGATATGCTTCCGGGGTACATTCTTCAGGATGAGTAAAATGCAAGCTCATCCACAATGGATGGTATTTTCGTAACATTTTTACCAGGTTAGGTGTAATTCTCTGGGGTAATACCGCCGGAACCTTGGTTCCAATACGTATGATTTCAACATGCGGGATTTCTCTTAAACGTATAAGAAGCCATTCCAGTCTGTTATCGCTCAAGGTAAGCGGATCCCCCCCTGAAATAAGAACATCACGAATTGAAGGATTTTTCTTTATGTATTCAATTGCCTTTTCCAAACGAGATCGTGCAGGAAGAATTGATCCTTGGCCGACGACACGAGAACGTGTGCAATAGCGACAGTAAGTAGAACAAAAATCAAGAATTAGAAAAAGCACCCGATCAGGATAACGATGAACGAGTCCGGGTACAGGGCTTTGATGTTCTTCTCCCAGCGGGTCATCTTTCTCTTCAGGCGATTTAAAAAGTTCATGTATTGTTGGAACTACTGTTCGACGTAACGGGTGTTCTGGTTTATCTGGTGACAAAAGACTCATGTAATACGGTGTAATGCTGACCGGTAATCTTGAATTAAGTTGTTTAAAAATGCTTTCTTCTTCTGGAGAAACTTTAATAAAACGTTTTAATTGCTCTAAACTGCAAATCCTGTTGCTGATTTGCCAATGCCAATCATTCCATTTCTTTATTGAAATTGTTGGAAAAAAAAATTTTCTAAAACTGGAGGTAACCGGGAGTATTTTTGATTTGGTTTTTTTAGAGATAATTGAAGAAATTAAAGCAGTTGATAGATTAATAAAAGAACTAACCGATGGGGGATAAGCATTTTCGATGAGAGGGAAATAACCACTTGGTGGTTCGTCATCCTTATCTTCCATATCCTGGCTTTGCTTAACATCTAAACTTAACGATGATTGCATTTTTTCTCCTTAATTATTTAGGTTTGTTTTGAAAGTCGCCACCATAAAAAGTGAAACACAATATTCTTTTTAAAAAGGCATATCAAGTTTTTTTTTGTTGAATTGAAAAAAAAATAAAAAAACATAATCCATTAGAATTATTAAAGATATCAGGCCATAATAAAAAAGCGATGATGAAGCTTCTTGCCACAACCAGATGGTGCATTAACCTGTTTTCATTCCTTGCCTTGTGCCCGGATCTCAGGTGGTTTAAGCTGCATTAACAGCAAACACGTTAAAGCAATTTTGTCAAGATTATAACCCTTGTCAAGCAACCTGTGTGCTTTTTATCCATTTGTTCTTTGGTTTCTGAAAGCACCTGTTCAACAAAATCACTATCACCCAGAATTCGCTTATCTGATTTTAGAAATGTTTTGACCTTTTGATGTGGTTTCATTAAAATAAACATGTCGAGACTTTTCGCAAGTCCTTGATACGCAAGAGATTGGTGCAAGTCGAGTAAAAAAATCGCTCAATTCAGGTGTAGTTTGGCTGAATATTTTATAACAAAAAGGGCCCTACATTAAATTAACGCGGAGTACCTTTTCCCCAGCTATAAAAGGATTTTTTATGTTCAAATTATTTGATCTGTTCAAAAAGAGTAAGATCAGTGACCGCATTTCGCCCGACGAAAGCATATTTAAACGAAAGTATGAATATTTTAGAAGACTACTGATTTCAAACAATCGGGCTCTTGAAATAATCACCGATCTTGAGCATGTCTTTTACAGGGACAAGCCTTTTACCATGGCCTATGTGCTTGTCCAGTCTGAAATATTAATAGGCGAGGTTTTCAGTATTGTAGAAGACCTTAATGCACTGTCAGGGGGAGAATATCCCCGGCTTTTTGATGCTGTTGAAAAAATAGGCGCTAACATCCTTAAAGATTTAGAGCAAAAGAAAAAACTTGATAAAACAAACCTGGTTATTCCACTCGTAATGTTAAGCCGGGAGAACATAGCTGAAGTCGGAGGCAAGGCAGCCAATTTAGGCGAAGTATATAACAGAGTCGGCCTTCCAGTGCCGCAGGGTTTTGCGGTGACAGCTTATGCTTGCCAGCACTTTCTCGATCATAACGATCTTTCAAAATTGATAGACAGCAAATTAAGGGGACTGGATGTCAATGATACTGAAACACTTATGAAGGTCAGCGCAGAAATACAATCCATTATATTGAACTGCGAACTGCCGGCTGACCTGGAAAGAGGGCTGCATGAAGCAGCCCTTGAATTGAAAAATAAATCAGGATCAGATATCAGGCTTGCTGTCAGAAGCAGCGCAACCAGTGAAGATTCTGAGGCCAGTTTTGCCGGCCAGCACTCCACAGTTTTAAACGTAACCGAAAAAAATCTCGTCCATGCTTACAAAGAAGTTGTGTCAAGCACCTTTAACCCAAGGGCTCTTTTCTACCGCCGAAGAAAGGGCTACATGGATCAGGATGTAATAATGAGCGTTGCCTGTATAATAATGGTAGATGCGCAGGCCAGCGGGGTCATGTACACTATTGACCCGAATGACAGCCGCCATGCAGTCGTTATGATCAGTGCCGTATGGGGATTAGGGATCAGCGCAGTGGATGGCTCAACTGACACCGACTTTTACCAGGTAAACAAACAGAATGGACTGATTGAAAAATCAGAAATCGCCACAAAAGGAACCGTTTGCAAAATCGATGTAGAAGGGGGAACAAAGGATGAAGCTGTATCCGATGACTTGAAGGACAAGGCGTGTCTTGAGCCTGAACAGATAAAGGCTCTATTTGACTATGGTTTAAAACTGGAAAGTCACTATGGTGCTGCTCTGGACATCGAGTGGGCCATAGACAAGCAAAACAGGCTTTACATATTACAGGCACGGCCCTTGAAGAAGTCATTAAAGTTTATTCCTGCGGAAACGCCTACAACATCTCCAGATGCCTTTGAAAAGGAGCTTGCTGATCACGCTGTCCTGATTAAAGGCGGCGCTTCAGCTTCAGAGGGGACCGCCTCGGGTCTTGCCTATGTTTTGAAATCAGATCACAATCTTCATGATATACCCAAGGGCGCCATTTTGATAGCCCATCAAACATCACCCCGCTATGTTCCTGTAATGGGACGTATCAGCGCAATCGTTACCGATGTGGGAAGTGTTGCAGGGCACATGGCTTCTGTGGCCAGAGAATTTCAAATCCCAACTCTCGTAGGGACACAAAATGCCACCTCTTTAATTGAACATAGCGATGAGATTACAGTAGACGCTACCAACAGGATTGTTTATAAGGGCCGCGTGGAAAAGCTTTTAAAGGAAAAAAAAGCTATAAATCCAATGAAGGGAAGCCCTACATACAAGGCCGCGCAGGTTGCCCTGAAAAAGATTGCGCCCTTAAATCTTTTAGACCCCAAACAGGATAATTTTAATCCGGATTCCTGTCAGACAATTCACGACATAATCCGTTTTGCGCATGAGATGTCAATGCGTAAAATGTTCTGGATCAGCGATGATATTAAATCTAAAGAAAATATCGCTGTCCGGCTTTATACCTCTCTACCGCTAAGCATTTACGTAATTGACCTGGGGGGCGGCCTTTCGATTGATAATAAAGCGATCGAGGCGCAAAAAGAAGATGTAATTTCCGTGCCCTTCAAAGCATTGCTAAATGGAATGACTCACAAAGGCATAGAGTGGTCCGGCGATATAGGAATAAACTGGCGGGGGTTTACTTCTATTGTTGCAGAATCTGTTTTTCGGGATCCATTAAAAGAAGGCCGCATGGGAGGACCAAATTATGCTGTTATTTCAAATGAATACCTAAATTTCAATTCACGTCTGGGATATCACTTCGCAACAATCGATACATATTGCGGACCTGTAGTAAATGATAACTACATCACCTTCTATTTTAAAGGAGGAGCTGCCGACATAGGCAGGAGGTCCAGAAGGGCAACTCTCATTACATTAATTCTCAAAAAGCTGTTGTTCAAGGTAGAGCAAAAAGGGGATATGGTAAGAGGCGAATTAAAAAAGTTTGATCAGGCTCTTATTGAGGAAAAACTGGACATGATAGGCAGGTTGCTCGGATCTGTCCGCCTTCTGGACATGGTGCTTTCTGATGACGGCCAACTTGAATGGTATGAGAAAGAGTTTTTTAAAGAAAATTATACTTTCGCTGCCGGCGGTTAACACGTATTCATCATGAATATCTCATAAAACAAGGCAACCCGATAGTCATTTTGATACCCTTATTTTTTGAGATATAATTAAAAGTTGACGGCTTCGTAAAAAGTCTCGAAATCGTCATGCCGGACTTGATCCGGCATCCAGAACGCATTGAATTTACTGGATTCCTCCCGGACCTGATCCGGGATCTACCGGAATGACGGGAAAGAAAACTTTTTGACTTTTTACGAGTTCATCAAAAGTTGTGTTTACCAGAAAATAAGTCTAAAGTATTTTTGCTTTTATACCGATAAAATTTATACATAGTTTTGAAAAGGCAAACCTTTCGAAAGGCAGGGACGCAAAACTTCCGGCCCAAGTCCTCACGGTGAGGATAGGGTAGCGGGGTTACTGAGAAGTTACTATACATATCCGCCTTTCTGTAATTCAGAAGCGGATTTTGTTATTTAGAGGAAAGGAGATAATACCATGCAAATAACCGGTTCCTATAGCAATTATCTGACAATGACCAATCTTTTAGCGCCTATGGGTGTGAAAGGTTCCGGTGATTTGGTAATGCAGGTCTTTGTATCAGCCGTAGGAAATCTCCAGGACAAAATCGACGCGCAAATATTCACCAAAGATTCACAGGCAGCTCTCAATCAAATTTACAGTGATGTATCGGATCTGACTGCTAAAGCAAAAAAATTAACACTCGATGATTATAATTCTGTTTTCAATGACCGTACAGCTTCTTCTTCGAATGCAGGTGTGCTTACGGCCACGGCCATAAACGCCTTTTCCGCTAATTCAGGGGCAACCGAAGCCACTTATGACATTTCGGTTGCACAGATCGCT
Source organism: Anaerolineae bacterium (assembly GCA_035529315.1). Lineage (NCBI taxonomy): Bacteria > Bacillati > Chloroflexota > Anaerolineae > Anaerolineae bacterium. Next base: position 73,779 of record DATKWZ010000001.1, on the reverse strand, counting down.
CAGGCTCAGGAAAATAAAGGTTTGGCACTGGATAAAGATACTTCCAGCGTCGTTGATGTTGGAACCGATACATTTAATGTCAATATAGAAGGTCAGGACCACGAACTCAGCGTTACTGTGGCAGAAGGTGATACCAATGAAGAAGCGCTGCAAAAAATAGCCTTTTCCATCAATGAGTCGAATATAGGAGTCAGCGCCAAAGTCATTGACGGCAGTGAAGAAGGAACCAGAAAATTAACCCTGACATCCAATAATACCGGAGCGGGAAACTCTTTCACAATTTCTGATATATCAGGAACCGCAATAGCTAAGACAGGTGCGGCTAACGTGTCCAGTACAGCCCGGAATGCTGAATACAGCGTTAATGGAATCGGCAATACCTCTACCTCCAACACTATTTATCTTGATGAAGGCATGGTTACGGCCAATCTGAAAGGGGAAGGCGAATCGATTTTAAAAATCTCCCCTGATGAAGATAATGTCAAAAATGCCATAACTGATCTTGTATCCGAGTTGAATTCGTTTATTGATAATCTGGGGAAAAATAGTAATTACATAAAGGATGAGGTTCTTTCATCTGTTAATTCTTTTATCAAGGACAATAAAACCGGCCTGGAATCTATTGGTATCACTCAGGGGGAAAACGGAAATCTTGAGATAGATGACGATCAGTTATCCGAGGCAGCAGACCAGGATAAGGACAATATTAAAAATCTGTTTGGTGGTCTTGACGGTTTGGCCGTGCAGGTTAACAGCTATGCCTCCGGCATATCGACCGACTCCCCTCTCAATTATGCCAAAGAAGCCGAAAACATAAGCAAGGAGTTTGCCGATTATATCTATGGCGCTTCAGCAGGAATGTTGCAGCAGGCGCTGACAGGTTCTTTACTGAATACCTTTGCATAAATCCTCATAATCTCATCTCGGGTCAAAGTAAAATCTTTTTTCTTCGAGTTAGTAATTCCAACCTATATGACTTACTGGCAATCGATTCAATCCATCTTTATGAAATCGCCCCCTTGGTATAAACTTAGTCATTAACGCAATGAATCCGTCATTGTGGTTTCTTTCCAACAGATGAACCATTTCATGCACAACAATATATTCCAGACATTCGGGTGGTTTTTTGGCAAGCTCTAAATTCAGCTGGATACTTTTTGACCTCTGTCGTCAATAGTAGACACCAAACCCTTCTTCATGCAGCTTTTTGCAACGCGTAAAACTGCTTCTCAAAGATGACCGGAGACAGGTAGCCGAGCCGGGCCTGTAACCGTTGCCGATTATAAAATATTTCAATATATTCCGCTATTGACGACAGAGGTCAGTTTTCCCCGGGAAATAAGGGGTCAAATTTACGTTTGACCCTATTCCTGTTTCCGCTCATTTCCCCTCAAATACGCCACCACAACCCCGATAGCGGCCACCCCGGCGCCGACACGCATGGCGGTTTGAAAAGCCGCCATAAAACAGGGTTCCATCTCAGGTCGATAGACCTTCAAATCGAGCCCTCCGCTGAGGCTGCGAAAAACACTGTTAAAAATCAGCCCGGAAAGCGCCACCCCGATGACCATACCCAGATTGCGCGCCGTGGCGACACTGCCCGAGGCAATGCCTCTTCTGTGGGCCGGCACTGCGCTCATGGCCACGGCACTGTTGGGAGAAATAAAAATGCCGATGGCGATGCCGGCAAGGGCCAGACGCCAGGCAATATCCATTATTGTAGCGGAAGATGAGAGACAAGACAGCATGAAAAGACTTGCACTCATCGCCGCCATTCCCAGGGTGCAAAGCAGCCGGGAGCCGATCCTGTCTGATAGGGCTCCTGAGATCGGGGACACAAAAAAAAGAAAAAGAAACGGAATCATCAACACACCGCCGACACGGTCCATGGGAAATCCCATGGGGTGGACCAGATAAAACGGCATGAGAAAAGTCATTGTAAAAAGGCTGTCAAACATAATGATTGCTGATAGAACCGGCAGCGAGAACAGGCGGATTTTCAAGAGTGATGGATCAAAAATAGGATAGGTGGTGCGGGTTTCGATCCTGACCAGTAATAGACCGGTAGCGATAAACACGGTAAAACAGATGACGGTCCCGGATGACAGGGAGCCCCAGTCGTAAATATGGGTCAGTCCTGTCAAAAGCGAGCCGAGGCACACGACCAGCAGGACAGCCCCTGTGCAGTCATGCGGTTCCTTTGATCGATTCTCCCCAACCTGTTTTAATATAATTGAAGCGGCGATCGTCGCTGCCGCACCAATGGGAATATTAATGAAAAAAATGACAGGCCACGAAAAATGTTCGAGAATCAATCCTCCAAGGGCCGGGCCGGTGGTCAGCCCTGCGGCCACCACCGTGCCCACCATGCCGAGTGCCCTGCCCCTTTCCTTTACAGGGAAAGTGTCAACCACCAATGCCGGCGAGCATGCCATGATCATCGCAGCTCCGACACCCTGAAAAGAGCGGGCGGCAATCAGCCATTCAGCACTGGCAGCCAGACCGCACAATAAAGATCCCAATGAAAAAAAGATGAAGCCCAGACAGTAGACAAGCTTTTTCCCCTCTATGTCGCTCAGACGCCCGAAGGTCAAAAGGAGAGAAGAAATAGTCAGCAGGTAAATCACCGGAACCCACTCGATGACGGATAAAGAGACCTGAAAATCATCCATGATCACCGGCAGGGCAATATTGACAATGCTGCTGTCCAGTGTGGACATGAACACACCTACAGCCACCAATGAAAAAACCAGCCATTTGTCAGGCTGCCTGGGAAGAATCGGAGCCTGCTCTTGGCTATTGTTAACCATGTCAGCCATACTGTCCGCACATTTCTTTAAGTTTCTATGCTTCAGCATCTGCCTCTTCATTCTTTCTATGATGCTGCTTACAACGCTATGTTTTTCCATCTGAAACCGGCGGCCTATCTCCTTTAGACTGTCATGTCTCAGTTTTCGTGTATTGAAATATCTTTTGGTTCGATAAATTAGAATTTTACTGTTGGCACTGCTTTTTCTGCTTCTGGAATTTCATAGTATTCGGCCTTAGAGACATCGGCAATTGCAGCATAGAACCTTCCAAAAAATGTCCGGATATATGTGTTTAAAATCTGAACTGCATCATTATATCTTTTACGTTCAACCGCAATTCTATTTTCAGTTCCTTCCAGGCTATCCTGAAGCTTCAGAAACGACTGGTTTGCTTTAAGTACCGGGTATCTCTCCTGAAGAAAAAGAAGTTTTGAGAGTACGCCTTCAAGACGGTTTGCGCTTTCGACTTTGTCTTTTACGGTTTTTGCCTGGAAGTATTTTGTTCTGGCCTCCGCAATATTTTCAAACAGCTCTTTTTCGTGTTTTGCATAACCCTTAACTGTTTCAATCAGATTCGGAATAAGGTCATATCTTCGCTTGAGCTGGTTTTCAACCTGAGCCCACTTTCCTTTGACATTTTCATCCATGGCAACGACTGCATTGTAACCACTGACAAGCTTTCCTGTTACAAGGATACCGACAAGTAAAACAACACCTGTAATTATAAGAATGGTTTTTAATGATTTTGACATAATGCCCTCCATAAAAACAGCTTCTATATGTTTTATGATTAATTAGCTACCAGCCGCCGGAAGCGCCACCTCCGCCGAAACCGCCGCCGCCTCCGCCGAAACCGCCGCCGCCTCCGCCGCCCCAAGAGCCACGCCTTCCGCCCATTGATGACAGGAGAAGAAGCATAAGGAAGAGTCTTGGATTTTTTATAAACAGGATAACCATAATTACAACAAAAAACAGCAAAATCATACTGCCAAAAATACCGGGGGATTGATTTTTCCCTGTCTGGGAAACCGCGCGTCTCAATTCCGGCATTCCGGTTATTTTTACCCCGGACTCTTCGGCAATTACATTAGCCAGCACTGTAGATGCGGCAAAAATGCCGTTTGAATAGTCCCCTTTTCTAAAAAAAGGCACAAGATAATCGCGGTCGATGCTTCCGACAAGGCTGTCTGGGATTACGCCTTCGAGGCCGTAACCGACTTCAATTCTATATTTTCTGTCCTTGAGAGACACCACCAGCAACAGACCGTTATCTTTTCCTTTTTGGCCGAGTTTCCACTTACTGTGTGCTATTGTTATTGAAAAATCTTCAATCGATTCTCCTTCAAGGCTATTGACGGTAAGAATGGCAAGCTGCGCAGTTGTTTTTTGTTCGAGCTCTTTTAGATATTGATTGAGTTTGGCCTCAATAGAGTTATCGATGATGCCCGCAAGATCAACAACATAATTGCCTGGGGTTTCAGGTATGCTTACAGCCTGTGAAAAGGAACCCGTCAGGAAAAACAGGCACAGGATTGAAAGAAAAGTTATTAGATTATACTTTAATTTCATCTGTAATATCCCCCAGCTTTTCAATGGTCTTATAATAATCTTCAAAAATTGAGTTAAGAACTTCAATAGAAAATTTAGTTTTATCTTTTCCGGCCTTTAAAATTGTTCTGAATACATCTACGCTAACGCCGGACACTTCCTGCAGGGTTGACAGTATTTCTTCATTTTCTCTTGGCGCTGGTTTTTCAAAAAGAACAATAATGCCCCTGAAAAGTGGAATATATCCTGAAAAAGAACCGATAAACAGGTCTGAAAGGAATTTTCTGTTTCCTGAAGAGGAAAGGTATCCCTGCCTGATTCCTATTAATTTGGCTTTCAGCTCCCGTTCGCACTGGCGCCTGAGATCAGCCCTTTTAATTTCAAGATCGCTGAAGATGTCCTTGCCGAAAACGGTTTTATGAAGTGTTTTTATTGTCAGAAATTCAACAGGGAAAACATCAAGAGAGCTAAAGATATATTCCGGAATCATAATAAGAGGGGAGGCAACCTGTTTTTTCCCGAATTTCTTCCCAAGAGGCGCAAAATTTTCAAGAAATTTCAAATCCATTTTATTAAGAACAAGAACGGAATTGACATCCGAAGTCTTGGGATTAAAATCTTCAGTCAAAGCGCTGCCTGTAATGTGAATTGAATGGAGCTGGTCTTTGTAATTATTTAATATAAGATCCAGAAACGGTTTAAATTTAGCCGCAGCCTCCTCGTTCATGCTCAGGTCATTCATAAAACCTCCTAAATTTTACAGGCAACTGTTTACAGGTTCAGGGTTCACCGTTTAGGGTTACATCCAAATTGTGAGCGAAACAAACTAATTTATTTACTATATTCATAATAATTGATTTTTGCAAGACAGACCCGTTTTTAAAATTTCAATTGACAATAAATACCTCTTTGATTATATTTTGAAGGTTTTATATTATACTAACTCGTAAAGGGGGTGATTCCAATGGTTTGTACAACGCTCAAGAAGGGTGCAGAGTGTGCTTTTATGACAAAAAAAGGCTGCTCTTACAATGGCGGGATTTGCCATAAGATCGTGGACCAGTGCAATGGCTGCAATCGCGGCGCTGAGTTTTTATCCGGCTGGTACTGCACTGCATGTCCTGATCCTTCATTAAAATGGAGAAATGGGGCCTGCAACTTTGCCTCTCATCTTTCCGCAGCTCCTGCTGCGAAAAAAACAAAGATAAATCCACTCAAGGCATCCAAGAGAGGGAACAGGTAATGCGGTTTTCGATCTACCGGTAAACCCCGTCCAATTATGTGGCGGGGTTTTTTTATTGTAAAAAATAAGATTTTTGTATAAAATTTTTAAGATTTTTGTTTTCTTCCCGGCTTTCAAGGAGATCATATCTATGAATCCCATTGCAAAACAGCTTAACAGCACAATCACTGCTGGCAATCCTCATCTCATGGAAATGTTGTCTGATCTCGGCAAAAAACTCTTTTTCCCAAAAGGGATTTTAAGCCAGAGCGCAGAGGCAAAGGAAAAAGCGTTTAGATTAAATGCAACAATAGGAATTGCAAAGGAACAGGGTAAAACCATGCGTTTTAATTCGGTTATGGCCGCAATTACCGGTATACGGGCAAAGGAATCATTAACCTATGCCCCATCATTTGGGATTACCGATTTAAGGCAGGTATGGCAAAATTCAATATTTGAGAAAAACCCTTCCCTTGCAAATAAACATATAAGCACCCCTGTTGTTACCTGCGGCATAACTCATGCTGTAAGTGTATTTGCAGATCTCTGGATAAACCCAGGGGACGTGATCATATTGCCTGACATGATGTGGGGCAACTACAACATGATTATAAACATAAGAAAAGATGGAAACATAAGCAAGTATTCCATGTTTTCGGATGATGGCCGATTTAATCTTAAGGCATTTGAGGAAAAGGTCACTGATGAAGCAAAAAAACATGACAAGATAATTGTTTTGCTCAACTTTCCGCATAATCCAACCGGCTATACAGTAACAGAGGAAGAAGGAAATAGCATTGTTAAGATTCTAACAGATCTGGCCGACAAGGGCACAAACATTATTGCTGTTGCAGATGACGCCTATTTTGGACTCTTTTACGAAGAAAAAACCATAAAAGAATCGCTTTTTGCCAGGCTTTGCGATAAACACCCCAGACTGCTTGCCGTAAAGATGGACGGCGCCACCAAGGAAAATTATGTGTGGGGTTTAAGGGTCGGTTTTATTACCTATGGTTGTAAAGTCAATGGCGATCCTGCTCCGGTATATGATGCCCTGGAAAAAAAGACAGCGGGCAGTGTAAGGGGTTCCATATCAAACGCTTCCCATCTTGGTCAATCCATTGTGTTAAGATCCATGCAGCATAAAAATTATCCCGCGGAAAAAAAGGAAAAGTTTGAAATACTTAAAAGCAGAGCAAAGTGCGTTAAAGCTGTTCTGGCTGATCCGAAATATAAAGATGCCTGGGATGTTTATCCGTTTAATTCCGGCTATTTTATGTGTATAAAATTAAAATCAACAGATGCCGAAACCTTGAGGCTTCATCTTTTAGATAAATATGGAGTAGGCCTTATTTCCATTGGTAACAGGAATTTAAGAATTGCCTTTTCATGCCTCGAAGAAGAGGATATCCCCGAACTGTTTGATATTATACTGCGGGGAATAGAAGATCTGGAAAATACAAAGTGATGAGATTGAAAAAATGGTTTGAAGCAACTATCATAAAAAACCACTCTGTCAACATAGCCCATGCAGGCAAATGGACCCTCTATTTTGTTTTAATAGGTATTATCGCAGGATTAGGCTCGATTGTTTTTAATTACCTCTGCCAGCTTGGGCTCCATTATTTCATGGATTTTATAGCTGGCTACCGGCCTCCCTCCCCTGCCGGAGAACATCATCTGCTCACGCCGACAAACACTTCTTTCAGCCGTTATACTCTTTTATTCCTGCCTGCTTTTGGAGGATTATTAAGTGGATGGCTGGTATATACCTTTGCGCCGGAAGCCGAAGGGCACGGAACAGATGCCGCAATTGATGCATATCATAGAAAAGGAGGATTTATTCGGGGCAGAGTCCCGATAATCAAAACAATAGCATCCGCTATTACCCTTACAACCGGTGGTTCCGGAGGAAGAGAAGGACCAATAGCCCAAATAGGGGCTGGCTTTGGATCATTTCTGGCAACAAAGTTAAAGCTTTCAAACAGACAACGAAGGATAATGATGGCCGCGGGAATCGGCGCGGGTGTAGGCAGTATCTTCAGGGCGCCCCTGGCCGGCGCCCTCTTTGCCGCGGAAGTGCTCTACAGGGATCCCGAGTTTGAATCCGAGGTTATCATACCTGCCGGAATCTCTTCGGTGGTGGCTTACTGCCTGTATTGCCTGGTTTTTGGATGGGGCTCTTTATTTGAATCCCCTGATTTTCAGTTTCGCAATCCATTGGAGCTTGGGCCTTATATTATTCTTGCCTTTGTTCTTGTAGGCACAGGAATATTATATATTAAATTGTTTTACGGCGTAACCGATCTGTTTAAGTCCTTTAAGATCCCAAATCATATAAAGCCCGCCATAGGGGGGCTCTGTACCGGCATAGTGGGTTTCTTTTTACCCCAGACACTGGCCTTTGGTTATGGCTTTGCTCAGCAAGCCATTAATAATGAACTAACCATCCCCTTCCTGTTACTGCTTGCCTTTGGCAAGATAATTACCACATCATTTTCAATAGGATCAGGCGGAAGCGGAGGGGTGTTCGGCCCGTCGATCGTTATAGGCGGGGCCATGGGCGGCGCTGTCGGAAATCTGTTTCATCAAATCATGCCGAATATTGTAACACAGCCGGGCGCTTTTGTCATAGTCGGCATGGCAGGTTTTTTCACCGCTGTTTCAAACACACCGATTTCAACAATTATATTTGTCAGTGAAATGACCAATTCATATCATCTGCTTCTGCCAAGCCTCCTTGTATGTTCCCTGTCATACCTGACAGCTCAGAAATGGACTATTTACAAAAAGCAGGTTAAAGAGAAAATCGACTCTCCTGCTCATGCCGGCGAGTTTTTTGTAGATATTCTACAGACCATCAAGGTCAAGGAGCTAATGCATCTTGTAAAAAAGGTCGAGCTAATACCCCAGGATATGACCTTTTTAGATTTTAAAAAGTACTTTTCAGAAACAAAGCAGCATTATTTCCCGGTTATTGATCAGAATGAAAGACTTATCGGGATATTTTCCAGCACCGATATCAGGGGCATACTCTTTTCCAGGGACATTGAGCATCTTGTGCTGATGAAAGATATCGGCAACTCCGATATCATCGTAGCCACTCAATCTGATGATTTAAACACAGTGCTTCAAAAATTTACCACAAAAAATATCGATAGCCTTCCCGTGGTTAAAGATGATGATCATCAAATTCTTATCGGAATGCTGAACAGGAGAGAGGTTATTTCATTTTACAACGAGCTGATACAAAAAATGAAAAACAAAGCTAAAAAATAGAAGAAACTACTTGAGATGTATAAGAGCTCCTGACTCATGCTGGGTTGCAGCGCTAATCCGGCTGTTGTAATTTGTCAGCGCCGGCCCTACAGCATTTAAGGCTTTTTCAGAGGTATTATTTGTTTCGCTTATATGGGCTAAAATCACATGTTGAAGTTTGTCGTGCCGCACCTCCTTTAAAAGATTTTTAGACTCTTCGTTGGAAAGGTGACCGGTTCTGTTTTTAATCCGTTGTTTTAATTCCCATGGATAAGGGCCGTTTATCAGCATGTCTGTATCATGATTGGCTTCGAGGATTAATAATGAGCAGTCTCTTAGATGCTCTTTAACCATTGAGGTTGCTATCCCGAGGTCGGTTGCGATCCCGATTTTTGTTTTGTCACGGTTTATAGTAAAACCAACGGGATCCTCTGCATCGTGTGATATTGAAAAGGGATGGATTGTCAGTGTGTTTATCAAAAAGGATATGCCGCTTTCAAAGTTTACAATGTCCCGGACATTCCCTATTTGTGATGAAGCGGCCTTACAGGTTTGCTTGCTGATAAAAACGGGTAAATCAAATCGGCGCGAAAGAACCCCCACACCATTTATGTGGTCGGCATGTTCATGGGATACCAGAATAGCATCAAGATCGTCAGGGCAAAGCCCTTTTGATTTTAACCTGCGTTCGATTTCTATTCCTGAAAGGCCGGCATCAATAAGTATAGAGGTGGAACCGTCGGAAACAAATATTGCGTTGCCCTTGCTGCCGCTCGCCAGCATACATGCTGAAAGGTTATGGCCGTTACCATACATAGTCAAATTATCACCCCCGGAGGAGGTGGCTCATTTAATTTCTTTTACAATCCAGTATGACCGAAGCCTCCGTTGTTGCGGATTGTTTCGTCCAAGTGCTCAACAACCTGCAAGCAGGCCTGATATACCCTTTTAATGACCATCTGGGCAATCCTGTCGCCTCTATAAATAGTGTAATCCTTTTTACCTAAATTAATAACCGGAATCATCACCTCGCCACGATAGTCAGCATCTATCGTGCCTGGTGAATTAATGAGCCCTATGCCATGCTTTACAGCCAGCCCGCTTCTCGGGCGGATCTGTGCTTCAAACCCAGTAGGGATGGCCATGGCAAACCCGGTGGGTATCAGGGCAATCCCTCCTGTTTCAACAATGATCTCTTTTTCTACAGCTGCGCATATATCCATCCCTGCTGACTGGGGTGTCATATAGCAGGGAAGAGGAATATCCTCAAGCAGGTCCTGCCTTAACCAGAGTATTTTAATTATAGGGGCGTGGTTCATGTTACAGACCTTAAACCTGTTCTTCTTCCAGAACAGCCTTGCGGCTCAGGCGTATCTTCCCGTCATTTGAAACTTCGAGAACCTTGACTTTAATTATGTCGCCTTCCTTAACAATGTCTGAAACCTTTGCAACCCTCTGCGTGGCAAGTTGTGAAATATGTACAAGACCGTCACAGCCGGGCATTATCTGGACAAATGCGCCAAAATCCATGATTTTCACTACTTTGCCTTCGTAAATTGCCCCTACCTCCGGTTCCATTGTAATAGCTTTTATCGCTTGTAAAGCTGCATCCGATTCTTCCCGAGAAAAAGCAGCGATTTTAACAAGACCGGTATCATCTACCTCAACTTGCGTGTTTGTTTCACTCTGAATCGCCCTGATCATTTTCCCGCCCGGCCCTATGAGATCCCGGATTTTATCAGGATTGATATTTATAGTTATTATTCTGGGGGCATAGGGAGAGGTGTTGTCCCTGGGCTTTTCCAATGCTTCCAGCATCCTGTCAAGAATAAAAAGCCTCCCCAAACGGGCTTGTTCAAGAGCCTTTTCCAATATATTCTTTGACAGCTCATGAATTTTAATATCCATTTGAAGTGCGGTTATGCCTTCAGATGTGCCGGCCACCTTAAAATCCATATCACCGGCATGATCTTCATCCCCAAGAATGTCGGACAGTATAACCACATTATCTCCATCCTTTACAAGGCCCATTGCAATGCCTGCAACCGGGGCCTTTATGGGAACCCCGCCATCCATCAGGGCCAGAATACCCGCACATACGGTCCCCATGGATGAAGAGCCGTTAGACTCCATCACCTCTGAAACAATTCGAATAGTATAATCAAATTCTTCCTTGGGCGGCAAAACCTTTTCAATAGCTCTTGTTGACAGCCCGCCATGGCCTATATCTCTACGGCTTGGGCCCATAAAGCGTTTTGCCTCTCCAACTGAATAAGGGGGAAAATTGTAATGAAGCATAAACGGTCTGGATTCTTCCCCGCTTAAAGTTTCCACCCGCTGCTCATCACGACCCGAACCAAGGGTTAACACTCCTAATACCTGAGTTTCCCCCCTGGTAAACAGGGCGCTTCCGTGAGGCCTGGGCAGCACTCCGACTTCACAGGAAACAGACCTTATTTCATCAAATCTTCTGTTGTCTATCCTGCGCCCTTCCTTAAGGATAAGATCTCGCATAATTGATTTAATTAAGTCATTATATATCTCATATACTTCATCCTTGCGTTCAGTAAAATCATCGCCGAGTTTTGCAAAGCTATCAGACTTGAAAACGCTAAGAGATTTGTTGCGGTCTTGTTTGCCGGGAATCATAAGGATATCAAGTAGCTGCGAGGATGCTTCAGGAACGATTTTATTGACAAGATCCTTGTCTTTTTCAGGAAGGACAAATAAACGTTTTTGAACTCCATTGCTTGATTTTAGCTTCTTTTGCATATCAACTATCGGTTTTAATGCCTCATGCCCGTAAAATATAGCCTCCAGCATATCTGCTTCATTGACTACGTTACCACCGCCTTCTACCATTACAATTCCGGTTTCAGAACCAGCTACAATAATATTGATATCGCAGAGTTCGTATTCACTTATTGAAGGGTTGATTAAAAGCTTGCCGTCTATTCTGCCGACTCGAACAGATGCAATAGGTCCGGCAAAAGGGATGTCAGATATTTCAAGAGCTGCGGAGGCACCTATCATTGCCAGAATATCGGGATCATTCTCCTGATCCATGGAAAGAACAAGAGCGATAATCTGTGTTTCGCTGCAGTAGCCTTTTGGGAAAAGAGGCCTGATGGGGCGGTCGATCAGCCGGGCTGTTAATGTCTCTTTTTCACTTGGGCGTCCGAGTTCACGCCTGAAATAATTACCGGGTATCCGGCCTGCTGCATATATCTTTTCCTGATATTCTACTGAAAGAGGCAAAAAAGCTACCTCCCGTTCCTCTCTGGATGATACAACAGAAACCATCACAATGGTTTCTCCGTATTGGACTACAACCGAACCTGAAGCCTGTTTTGCAATTTTGCCCGAACTTATGCTTAGGGTTCTTCCCCCTACTTCGGCTTTATATATATTTTCCATTTTGTCTCCTTATAAAGACTAATAACTGATAATGACGGCTTCGCAAAAAACAAATTTGCCGCAAAGAACACGGAAACACCATTTAAAATATCAATATGTTCTCTGTGGGCTCAGTGGTAAAAAAATGACTTGTTACGAATTCATCAATAAAAAAAGGCGGCTGAATAAATATGTTATCTTCTCAGCCCCATGTTTTGAATGATCAAGCGATATCGCTTCACATCATTGTTTTTAACGTAATTTAAAAGTCTGCGTCGCCTTCCAACCAAAACCAGCAAACCTCTTCTGGAATGATGATCCTTTTTGTGAACCTTCAAGTGTTCAGTAAGATATACGATACGATGTGTCAGAAGCCCGATCTGAACCTCGGGTGAACCTGTATCGGTTTCATGCAATTTATATTGATTAATAAGATCTTTTTTAATTTCCGATGTCTGAACCACTTTATTTGCCTCCTCCTTTTAATAAATATTTTATATTATATTATTTTGGGAAAACACAGCAATAATGATATTTGTCGCTATCTTTTTCCAGATTTAATATTGCTATAAGATTATCATCAGTGTCCATAATCTTGATGAAATCTTCATAAATATCCGTTTGTTGTAAAATAATATCCTGCCTGGTAATTATGCTGCCATGTTTTAACTTATCAGTCAAAAGATTATCGGCGATATGCCTGGGCATATATTGCAACACGTCTGACATACTTATTAACCGATCTGAAAGCTTATGCGATAAATGAAGATCCTCCATTTCCGGCAGTGTTAAAGCCTGGCTGATTGTAAATCCACTGCTTTCAATCCTTCTTAGCTCTTCAAGGCACCCTCCGCATCCAAGAGCCGCCCCAATATCTGCGCATAGCGTCCTGATATATGTTCCCGCAGAGCAGGACACCTCAAAACGTATCAAAGGTAAACTTATCTCAAGTATTTTAATATATGAAAGAAAAACACTCCTTGCCTCTTTCTGAACAGGCTTGCCTCTTCGCGCAAGCTTGTATAATGGAACCCCTTTATGTTTTAACGCCGAATAAACCGGAGGCCATTGTTTGATAGCCCCTTCAAATTGCTTAAATGTTAGACGTAACTTCTTATCCGTAAATGTCGTTTTATCGGATGTTGAAATTATATTTCCTGTAAAATCCTGCGTATCTGTTTCAACCCCAAGATGAATAACCGCCACATATTTTTTTTTGTCGTGCAATAAAAACCTGCAAAGCTTTGTAGCATCATTGAGGCAGCAGACCAATACACCTGTTGCAAACGGATCAAGGGTGCCGGCATGTCCGACTTTTTCTGCACCAAGCAGTTTTTTAACATGGGCTACAACTTTGGCGGAAGTCATATCTGGCGATTTATCTACAACTAAAATCCCGTTTAATCGATGCTGCATCAAATTTTTTCGGCAAAATTAAAAATCAGGTTTTTTAAATCAATAATTGAAGATTCAATAGCAAATCCTGACGCACTGTAATGCCCACCACCGCCAAAAGATGAGGCAAATGCAGCGACATCAACGGTTCCATCGGAACGGAGACTGACACGAAATCGGCCATGCGCTTCTTCTCTCGTGTCAGATATACCGTGAATAAGAACCGCTATCTTAACATTTTTTATAGCCTTTGCGTAATCTATCAGACCGTTTACCTCTTCAGGCCGAGCTCCGGTTTTATCTAACATCTCCTTCGTAAGCGTTATCATTGATAGTTTACCGTTTTTTGATATCTCTATAGAGCCAAGCGCCTTATGTAAAAGTTTAATGTAACCCGGAGATAAAGTTTCATATATATTCCTGGCAATATAATAGGGATCAACACCAATATTTATCATTTCCCTGCAAATTGTAAAAGCAGATTTGTTCGTATTTGAAAAACGGAACGAACCTGTATCGGTTAAAATCCCAGTATATATCAGGGTAGCAATATCCTTGCTGATTGGCAACCCCATTTCCCCTAAAAGACGATATATGATTTCAACGCTGGCGCATGCAGAAAAATCTATTAACTGAAAATCGCCAAAGCTGTTATTGGAAAGGTGATGGTCAATATTGATGAGGACCGGAATACGGCTTACAAATGAAGCTGCCTTCCCCACACGATGCAAATCGCCACAATCAAGAACAATTGCGGTATCATATATGGTTTGTCTGTCAATGTGCCGCACAATACGTTTGACTGAAGGCAAAAAACTATAAACAGCAGGAATTGGGCTTTCGTTATAAAGGGTTATTTTTTTTTGCCATAAAGCAAGTGAAAGCCCCATGGCAATCATAGAGGCTATCGCATCTCCATCCGGATTAATATGGGAACAAAGAAAAATATTATTACTGTTTTTCAAGTGTTGTATTATCTGATTAATCATCAGTTTTTATTAATTTTAACATATGGTCTATGTGCGATCCATAATCAAAAGATTCATCATAAAAAAAATGCAGATCAGGCATGTAACGCAAGCCCAGTTTAGCGGCAAGAATCCGTTTTACATATCCAAGAGCGCTCTTAAAACCTTGGACTGCCTGTTTTCTGCTTGTTTTATCTCCTGAAGAAACAAAGTATACACGGGCAATCCTTAAGTCTTGAGACATCTTTACACTGGTAATCGTAACCATCTCAAGGCGAGGATCTTTAATGCTTTTTTTCAGCAGTTCCGACAGATTTTTTTGTATCTGGCCGCTTACTCTATCGGATCGTGAAAAGCATTTCATAAATTGACAATCTCCATTTTGCTATCAATTATCTCGGCCAGCCCCAACTCGTCTGCCATGTTGAATATTTTGTCAATCTTAGAATTAATCACTGCCTTGTTGTTGCCGACCAGAACAAAACCTATTTCAGCTCTTTGATGGATATCATTTGAGCCAACCTCGGCAACCGAAGCATTAAAATTGTTTCGCAACCGGCTGATAATCGATTTGACAATCGTTCTTTTGCCTTTTAAAGAACGACAGTCATGCAGCCTGAATACAATAATCCCTGAACCGACAACCATAGTTTCTTATTTTTTTATTCGCCGGTTTTAAATCCTTTGCTTTTTAGTCCCGACAAATCTACCTGCCTTAGCAAATAATGGTTTATTCTTCCATCTTAGGTTTAATCTCTTCCAGGTAGTAGCATTCAATTATATCGCCGACCT
The DNA here is from genome assembly GCA_035529315.1 of Anaerolineae bacterium. Lineage (NCBI taxonomy): Bacteria > Bacillati > Chloroflexota > Anaerolineae > Anaerolineae bacterium. Next base: position 58,390 of record DATKWZ010000001.1, on the reverse strand, counting down.
TAATATCGTTGTATTTTTCAATGCCGATTCCGCATTCATAGCCGCTCTGGACCTCCTTGGCATCGTCTTTAAAACGGTGCAGTGAAGAAATCTTGCCGTCATAACAGATGACGCCGTCTCTAAGAACACGCGCGGATCTTCCTCGCTCAACCTTCCCATCGGTCACATAACAACCGCCGACCTTGCCGATTTTGGGGATATGAAAAACTTCGCGAATTTCGGCTCTGCCCAAAATCCGTTCTTCAAAAGCAGAAGACATCATGCCAAGGATAGCATCCTTTATCTCCTTGATAACATTATAGATAATCTTATGATAACGTATATCGACATTTTCCTCATTTGCATACGCCTGAACCTTTGGGTTTGAGCGTACATTAAAGCCGATAATTATCGCTTTTGATACCGCTGCCAGAGAAATATCCGATTCGCTTATAGTTCCGGTAGCTGAATGGATGACATTTATTTTAACTTCATCATTGGAAAGTTTTGTGAGAGAATCCGCAAGCGCCTCGATAGAGCCTTGCACATCTGTCTTTATTATAAGATTCAACTCCTTAGTTTCGCCTTCCTGCATGCTCTCATAAAGTTTTTCAAGGCTCAGGCTTAATCTGCCTGTTTTTGCCAGTTCTCTGGATCGCTGCTCCTGAATACGATGCAGGCTGACCTGCTTTGCTTTTTTATCATCGGAAAGAGCAATAAAATCGTCTCCGGCATCAGGCACACCAGAAAGGCCGACTACCTCCACAGGCATTGATGGCCCCGCGGATTTAATCATATACCCCCTGTCGTTCAATATGGCTCGAACCTTTCCATAGTGTATTCCACAAACTAACGTATCACCCACACGAAGAGTGCCTTCCTGCACAAGCACTGTGGCAACAGCCCCTCTGCCAGGATCAATTTTTGATTCAACCACATGACCATTTGACAGCTTGTCAGGATTGGCCTTTAGCTCCAATAATTCCGCCTGAAAGAGTATCATATCAAGCAGATCGTTTATGCCGATATTCTCCTTGGCGGAAACATTAATAAAGAAAACATCTCCTCCCCAATCCTCTGGCACAAGTCCCAGGTCGGATAGTTCACGTTTAACGCGTTCAGGATCCGCACCTGGTTTGTCGATCTTGTTAACAGCTACAATTATCGGCACTTTTGCGACCTTTGCGTGATTAACAGCCTCGATCGTCTGTGGCATAACACCGTCGTCGGCAGCAACAACAAGAATTACAATATCTGTAACTTTGGCCCCGCGTGCACGCATTGCACTAAAAGCTTCATGCCCTGGAGTGTCTAAAAAGACGATTTGCCCTTTATCTGTAGAAACACAATATGCGCCTATGTGTTGCGTAATACCACCGGCTTCGGTATCGGTTACATGGCTTTTACGTATCACATCGAGGAGAGATGTTTTACCATGATCCACATGCCCCATAACAGTAACAACAGGCGGCCTGACAATCAGCTTGTCAGGATCATCCTTTTCGGTTTTTAAAATAAATTTTTCTACAGAAGTGGCTTGTTCGACTTCATAATTAAATTCTTCGGCAACAATAGCCGCTGTATCAAAGTCTATTGCATGGTTAAGGGTTGCCATAACGCCTAATGACATAAGTTTTTTTATTATTTCACCTGCTTTAACTCCCATGCGCTTAGCCAAATCCGATACAACAATAGCATCGTCAATTTTAATCCTCCGTTTAATGGCTTTAGGCGTGGTAATCAATGGCTTTTGGCCATAAGCTGCTATTCTTCCCTTAGCCCCCTTGCGGCCTTTTCTGCCGGGATATCCCTTGGCATAAAGGTCTTTGCCTTCCACGATCTCTTTTTTTCGAAAAGAGATTTTCTTTTTTAAAAACTTTCTGTCCTCAACAGCTTCTTCCGGCTTCTTTTTTTCGACCTTTTTCTTGTGTTTTTTAACAGGGACTTCGGTTATCTCAGCCGGTTTTTTTTCAGGTTTTAACTCAGGCTCGGGTTTTGGCTCAATCTTAACCCTTTTCTCGGGAGTTATCGGCATCTTTATGATCTTCGCAGGGACCTCTTTCTTTAGCCCTTTTTTAGGTTTCAGGACCTTTGCGGGTTTTAATCCAGCAGCGACCTTCTCCTTTTTTTGCGGCTCAACAGATTCAACAGCTTGCTTAGGCTCTTCGATTATTTTGGGAAGATCTTTCTTCTTTTTAGCGACCGCTTTTTCAGCAACCTTTTTCTCAACCGGTTTTTCTTCAACCTTCTTTTCAAGAAGAGTTACATCTTCCAAAGGCACTGCTTCAGCATCCACCACTTTTGCCTTAACAGGTGTTGCGCGTCTTCGAATAACGGTTGGTTTAACGCGCGTAATCTCAATCTCCTGAGGCTTTGGGCCGAAAAGCTCGGCCCTGACTCTGGCCATTGTCTCTTCATTCAGAGCACTCATATGGCTCTTTACAGAAACGCCCATATCCCTTAACTTTTCAAGGAGCATCTTGTTTTCTATGTTAAGAGTCTTGGCAAACTCATATACTCTGATTTTTGCCATCAATCCTCCTAAAGTTTAATTGTTTTAATGCTATTGCATTCCTTGGCATGACATTAATCCTTTTTCAATACATTTTCTTCTTTGTCCGCTTCTTCTCCGGAATCTTTTTGATCATCTGATAATGATAAAGGCTCTGATCCGTTTCGGTTGGCCGGCTCATGCGAATCGTCAGATAATTCTTCTTCAGATGTTGCCTTAATTTCTTTTATATTTGCCAAATAATCCTTTGCGGTTTTGATTAGTTTTTCGGCTTTTTTTGTTGTATCAATCTCTCTGGTCTGAATCAAATCTTCCGGAGCAGCTTTGCTTAATTCTTCAGCAGAAAAATAGCCCTTTTCATACAGTGTGTCCGCCATGCTTATGCTTACTCCGGTCAATGCCACTAAAGAATCGTAACCGTTTTGCATGGCCTTGCTATAACGCGCCTCACTTATGACATCAAGGTGCCATTTGGTCAATTTTGAAGCAAGCCTCACGTTCTGGCCATTTTTCCCAATAGCTATTGACAGGAATTCGTCAGGGACTATTACTTCCATTGAACGATTCTCTTCATCAATAATTACCCTGGATATTTCAGCAGGCGCCAGAGCATTGCACACAAATTTTGCAGGATCAATATGCCAGGATATAATGTCTATCTTCTCACCTCTGAGCTCCTGAACAACATTCTGCACACGGCTTCCTTTCATTCCAACACATGCTCCGACCGGATCTATATCAGAATCATTTGATACTACCGCAAATTTTGCCCTGACTCCTGGTTCACGAGCCGTGCCCATGACCTTAACAATCCCTTCATTAATTTCAGGAACTTCTGTTTTAAAAAGATTAACAAGAAAATTAGGGTGTGTTCTGGAAAGAACTATCTGCGGCCCGCGAGTGTCACGCAACACATCAATTATATGCGCTCTAATTCGATCTCCACGTCGATATGTCTCTTTTGGAACCTGCTCTCTGGCTGGAAGAATACCTTCGGTATGACCAAGATTAACAATGATATTACCGCGGTCGATGCGCTGGACAATTCCATTTATTATTTCACCTTTCCGGTCGATGTAGCTGGCGTAAATCGCATCATTTTCCGCATCCTTCATCTTCTGAATAATAACCTGTTTGGCTGACTGCGCAGCTATCCTGCCAAAGGTTGAGGTATCCATTTTTGTGCCAAGGCTGTCTCCAACAGCACATTCCGGATCCAGATTGCGTCCTTCTGCCATGCTGACTTGAAGATCAGGTTCGGTTACCTCCTCCACGACCTCTTTAAACTGGAACACCTCTATCTCACCGGTTTCTTCGTTATATTGCACTTCAATATCGACTTTGCTTCCAAACTTTTTTTTAGCAGCCGATCTTAATGCCTCTTCAAGAGCCTTAATAAGAACTTTGCGCTCAATACCCTTATCTCGGCTAACCTGATCAACTACACGCTTAATTTCTGTTATAAGCATCGATTTTCTCCATTATAATTAATAAGGCACGCCCTGGTAATTTCCTTAAAAGGAATAGCAATTGTCTTGTCGTTGCTTAAAAGCTCAACAGTTTCTTCTGACATACCCAGCAGAACGCCCTTGAATTTTTTTTGCTCCTCAACAGGTTTCAATGTCTTAATTTCAACAATTTGTCCCTTGAACCTTTCAAAGTCCGACCTTTCCCCAAGAGGCCGATTAGGCCCTGGAGATGAAACCTCCAGATTATATGGCCCAATGTTTTCAAAATCCGATTCTTTTAGATCAACATCCATAGAATTGTTCATCTGCCTGCTGATATGCACACAGTCATCCAGCGTAACTCCTCCGGGCCTGTCTATATAAAGACGTATTATCATACGGGCTGATTCCCGCTGACACTCAACATGAACCAGCTCCATGCCTTCGACTTCGCATAATAGCTGTGCCGACTCCTTTATCCATCTGACGATTTCTTTCTGAGCCGCCCGAGGCCCTATTTTAAATTCCCGATCTTTTCTATTAAATTCAGATCTCTTTATTTTTTCCCTTTTAGTTCTCACCTGTCTATAACCCATATCAAAAAAACAAAAAAAACGGGCTAAAGCCCGTTTCTTCTCATTTATAACTCTTTTGAAATAGATAGAACCTTTATCTGTTCAACGAAATAACCATAAGAAACAATTTACTCCAACCCGAGCATATAGATAAAAGTCCCATCATCAAGGAGATTGCCGAAGGTCATCTCCATTCTCCAGATATCTCTTTACTAAACCTTTATAAATGAAAAAAGGCGGACACACAGACACATGGAGCGGGCAACGAGATTCGAACTCGCGACACCAAGCTTGGGAAGCTTGTACTCTACCAGCTGAGCTATGCCCGCATCCCAAGTTAATTAAATTATGTCAAAAATATTTATTTGTCAATATTTTTATAATCAGCAGATGAGACCCTTGAAAAAACAATCACGAAAACACAAAATAAGACAGCAGTTCAGCCACAAAGGCACAAAATAAGGATATGAATTTTCAACCTTATTCACAATGCATGCTTAACGATTATTTTTCTGCAAGAAGCGCCTTTGCCACCCTGATATCATAAGCCTGGTCAGGGTCAAAACCGCCGCGCTTGAACATGCTTGCAGCCAGCTTGATGGCCCCGTACGGCACCCACCCGTGTTCCATCCACAGGCCAGGGTCTTCTTTATTCCAGAGCCTGAACCAAATGTTTCCTTCAGATTCGCGAACATACGTGCGGATTTGTTTGTTCCCGGGAAACGGATAATAGTATAATCCTTCTTTGTCTTTCACGACTTTCTCTCCATAAATATTAATCACGTCTAATATCTGTAACCGCTTACGGTTAACAGTTTACAGTTAACGGTTGATCAAAGCATAAAAGCCGCTCTTTGCATAGTTCATTGAAAAAACTGTGAGCCGTAAACCGACAACCGTGAACTGTTGCCTTATATCCTTACATGCTCAAGAATAAGGGTTCTTTTAAGCATGTCTTTTGCTGTTTTTTCAAACTGCGCTGTTACATCAGACACAAAGAACCTGCACCCCCCTTTTTTATCGAGCATACTGTCGACTTCAATATGATTTTCTAAAAAAGCCTTTACCTTGCCTGCAACAGCGATAGAAGAATCGATTATGTTTACCCTCTTGCCAACCTTTTGCTGTATGATGTTTTTTAAGATTGGATAATGGGTGCAACCAAGGATAAGGGTTTTTATCTGCCTGATCTTCAGGGGATGCAGATATTTTTTTACTATCATCCTTGTTTCCGGTTTTTTAAGCCACCCCTCCTCTACCAATGGGACAAGCAAAGGGCACGGAAAGGAATAAACCTTTGCATCAGGATTCATTTGCTTTATCTTTTTTTCATAGATGCCGCTGTTTATCGTAGCCCTTGTTCCGATAACGCCGATTCCGGACTTTCCGGAAGACTTTATTGCAAGCTCTACAGCCGGTGTGATAACTTCGAAAATCGGGACATCAAACCTTTCAGCCATCTTTTCCGTTGCAACACTTGAAGCTGTATGGCATGCCATGACAATTATCTTTGCGCCTTTGCTTAAAAGAAAATCTGTGTTTTCAAGAGCATACTTGACAACTGTTTCAGGGCTCTTGTTGCCATACGGAGTTCTGGCAGTATCACCAAAATAGATAATATCATAACCTGACAGCTGTTCCATAAATGCTCGCACAACGGTCAGACCACCTATTCCTGAATCAAATATTCCAATCATATTTTTGCAAGTTCATAATTATTGATAAACTCGTAAAAAGTCGTCACTCCGGTGAAAACCGGAGTCCATATGGCTTTCAACTGCTTGAAAAGACTGGATTCCGGCTTTCGACGGAATGACGGAAAACGGTGTTTTTGGACTTTTTGCGAGCTTGTCATTATTGATTCTTTAAAAGTTCTTTCCTTACGCATTCCCTGATTGTTTCATCAGGCACATCTATGCGCATGCCCGAGCATATGCTGGCCATGATCTGCCAGTTATTTATATCTATCAATACATTTTTGATAAAAGGCCACTGCCTGCACATTTTAGGCTTAACCGGATGAATTGTGCAAAGTTTGTCCCAGAATATACAGTAGCCATCCTTTTTCTGTGCCAAAACCGGCCGGCTTCCGGACATATAACAATAATCTTTGACAAAATTCTCTTTATCCGTCTTGATATAAGCTGCTATTGCTTCAATATCTTTCTCAGTAACATAAGTCCCGCCATATCCCTTGCAACAGTCACCGCATTTTTCACATTTGAAGATATCGGATGGGTTCATATCATTAACCGCCAAAATCAACAGTATGCCTGGTTTCCATGGCCCTTTTCAAGGTAACCTGATCCACGTATTTCAGGTCGCCTCCCATCGGCACGCCGGACGCTATCCGGGTTATTTTAACCGGATATTTGTTAAGGAGTTGCGCAATATAAGAGGCGGTTGCCTCACCTTCAACATTTGTGCCTGTTGCCAGCACAACCTCTTTGACCATGTTTTTCTCTATCCTTAATACAAGCTCTTTGATTCTGATCTTATCCGGGCCCACTCCGTTCATTGGGGAAAGCACCCCTTGAAGAATATGATACAAGCCCTTATATGAGCCTGACTTTTCAATAGCAACCATATCAGCAGGCTGCTCCACAACGCATAATATGGCGGCTGACCTTGTCTGGTCGCTGCAAATATTGCAAATATGGCTGTCGCTCAAAGCATAACATGTTGAGCACAGTTTTATTTTGTCTTTCATTTCCAGTATGCTGCGGGCAAGCTCCTCAGCCTCCCTGAGCGGAGTGCGCAATATATGCATTGCAAGACGTTCGGCTGTTTTTTCGCCAACTCCCGGCAACCTTGATATATTTCTAATCAAATTCAAGATTGGCAATGGATAAAAGCTCATGTTACATTAATCCTGGTATGCTCAAGCCGCCTGTAAGCTTGCTCATTTCTGCTGAAACCATTTCATTTGACTTTGCCAGAGCGTCATTTACCGCCGCTAATATCAGGTCCTGCAACATCTCAACATCATCAGGATCCACAACCTCTTTTTCTATCTGAATAGACAGAATCTGCTGCCTGCCGTTTGCTGCGACCTTTATCATGCCTCCGCCTGCAGTTGCTTCAATAACTTTTTCAGCCATCTCTTCCTGCAGGCTTGCCATCCTGGCTTGAAGCTTCTGGGCCTGCTTCATCATACCCCCCATGCCTTTCATGAAAAATACCTCCTATAATATTTTTACATCCAATATCCGTCCATTGAAAATTTCTATAGTGTCCGCGACCAGGCTGTGGCTTAAAGCCTCCTGTTTCAAACGGCTTTCTCTGTCTGTTTTATGTTCCTGGTTGTCTTTTTTCTGGTTCTCTTTAATTGTTAAGGCCAGATCCATTCTTTTCCCAAAAAAATCTTCGCATACCTTTTTTATAATAGCCACATTTTTACTGCGCTTTATCATGTTAACATTAAAACCATTGCCGTTGATTTCGATTTCCAGGCTATGTTCCGTCAGTTTTTTCAGGATGCACTTTTCAAGGTTTGCAGCAAGTGCAGAATGGTTTTTCAGAAAAATATCAAGCAGCCTTTTCCATGTCAGATCAAGATCGTCTTTATATGAAACATTTGTTTGATCATCAGGCTCTTTTAATTCCCTGATTTCCGTTGCCGACCCTGTCCAGCCCTGAAGATCCTTTTCAGGCCGGCCTTGCTCGTGGCTGTTCAATTGATGACCTTTTTCGTGACAGCCGTAAGATGCCTGGTCTTCGGAAATCCCATAATCCTTTTTTTCATAAATACCATTTTTAAGATTATCAAGCTTTTCAATAAGCAGGTCGATGGGCATGGCCGGTTTTATCTGAAACATCTTGATAAACAGCAATTCAATTGCCAGCTTTGGCTGAGCTGAAAACCTTATCGCAGGCTCCTCCTTAAAAAGAAGATCAAAAATCTGATTTAAAAAAATCGGAGAGACATCCTTTGCCTGATCACGCATAAGGTCTATTTCATGCGCGGGAAGATTTACCAGCTTGCCGATATTTTCCCCCATATTTACAACAAGCAAATTCCTGAATTGTTCAACCATATCAGCATACAGCTTTTGCATTTCATAACCACGGGCATAAATATCATCCAAAATATCAAGAATCGCCGGAAGATCCCCGCGTAAAACAGCACCGGAAATATCAAAAATAATTTTTCTGTCAATAACGCTTAAAATATCCAAGACTTTGTCGTGCGTTATAGAGCCCTGCACGCAAGAGATAACCTGGTCAAGAAGACTTAAAGCATCTCTCATGCTTCCTCCTGCTTCACGGGCAATAAGCTCGAGGCTCTCAATAGATATATCAAACCCTTCTTTGGCGCAGAGATCTTTCATGTGCTCAGAAAGCGACTCAATATCTATATGCCTGAAATCGTATCTCTGGCATCTGGAAAGAATGGTTATCGGGATTCTGTTTGGCTCGGTAGTGGCAAAAATAAACATGACATGGGACGGCGGCTCTTCAAGGGTCTTTAGAAGAGCGTTAAATGCGCCCTTACTGAGCATGTGGACTTCATCAATAATATATATTTTGTAACGGCTATATGCCGGCATATACTTGATGTTGTCACACAAAGTTCTGATCTGCTCTACACCATTATTTGATGCACCGTCAATTTCATACACATCGGCTGAACTGCCTGAAGTGATTTCATGGCAGGATCTGCATTTATTGCATGGAACAGGAGTAGGGCCATCCTTACAATTCATGGCTTTTGCCAGTATACGGGCAACGGTTGTCTTGCCTGTTCCCCTGGGCCCTGTAAGCAAAATTGCGTGTGCAACACGATTTAATGAAATCGCATTGGTTAAAGTCAGGGTAACATGATCCTGCTTAATAACCTGCTCAAATGTCTGGGGACGGTATTTGCGTGCAAGAACAATATAAGACATACAGATGATATTCCATTTTAACCGCTTTAAATCTCTCTGTGGTAAAGATTTTTTGGCGGAGAGACAGGGATTCGAACCCTGGGTGCCGCTTTTGGCAGCACACACGATTTCCAGTCGTGCTCCTTCAGCCAGCTCGGACATCTCTCCGCAACCCCCGCTACAAGCGGGGGTACTATTAGCTAATAGCTCTTAGCTAATAGCATTATGTTTTAAGCTTGTTACGAAATGATGCTAATTGCTTTACCAGAGAGTGTGCCTTTTCTTCAATTCTCTGGTTTAAATCCTCATCAATATATTCATATAGGGTTGCAAGATCAAATCCTGCAACGGTTTCATAGACAGATCTCATTGATATACCTAAAAACCGGGCAAACTCAGTATCAGAATTGTCAGCAGATCCTTCAGCAATGTTAAGCACAATTGAATTCAGTGCTCTATCCAATTGGCTTGTTAAACTTTTGTCTTGTCTGGCTAAATGATTCGCAATAACGTCCCGGCAAAATCTACAATAGTCTTTAGCGTCTTTGTAAATTCTAAACTCTTTGAATCTAAATTTCATAGAATCCCTTAAGAGCCTAACGGCTACTTATAGCTAATAGCTACGAGTAGGCAAAGCCTTTGAGCTGCTGGCTACAAGCCACTGGTGAGATTTAACAACGTTAAATCTCCTGGCGGAGAGGGTGGGATTCGAACCCACGATCCCGTTATTCACAGGATACCGCTTTTCGAGAGCGGGGCCTTCAGCCACTCGGCAACCTCTCCGGCAGTAAATAGTTTATTTATATTTTTTTGCTGTTTCATGTCAATAAACTTTATATGCCCAGATGTTTTGGAAAGAAAAAAAAACAAATAAAATTTTTTCAATAATTATTTGACTTGAATAAGATTATCCTATTATTGATGGTTGCGTAAAAGGGGATAAACTTCACGGAAATAACAAACAGAGGGAAACAGGAAAAAAACATGGCTGAAATCATCCCTTTCAGGGGAATACTCTATAACCAGCACAAAATTCATAATCTATCTGAAGTCATAACACCGCCTTATGATATCATTACTGAACAAGATCAGTGTAATTTTTACAAACAAAGTCCGTATAATATTGTCCGGCTGGACCTGGGTAAATCAACAAAAAATGACACGGATAAAAACAACCGGTATACAAGGGCCGCAAACCTGCTTAACAAATGGATTTCAGAAAAAATAATGGTGCAGGATACATCGCCGGCCTTTTATCTGACAACTGTTGGTTTTACCTTGGGAAATAAAATAGTTACGCGCTATGGGCTGAACGCTCTGGTCCGCCTTGAACCCTTTGACAAGGGTATAATTCTTCCCCATGAAAAAACCTTCTCCAAGGTAAGCGCGGAAAGATTCGAGCTGATAAAGGCCTGCAATGCCAATTTCAGTCCCATATTTTCACTCTATTCAGATCAAAACATTATTTTGGATTCATTAAAGGATGCTGCATGCAGCAAAAAACCTGACATAGACATTATCGATAAACAAGGCATGAAACACAGGCTATGGCGCATAACCGACAGCTCTGTGCACAGATATGTTGCCGATGCAATGAAAGAAAAAAGCATTTTTATAGCTGATGGACACCATCGATATGAAACAGCCCTTAACTATAAAAACCACCTGTCAAGCACAACGCCTGATTTTAATAACGACAATCCGGCCAACTATGTAATGATGTATCTTTGCAGCATGGAAGATCCCGGTCTGGTTATACTTCCGGCACACCGAATGCTGACAGGGATTAAAGATTCAATTCTTGCTTCATTTATCCAAAAAGCAGAAAATTATTTTTGCATAAATAGAATACCATTTGAAAACAACGAAATAGGAAAAGCCAGGGCAAACTTTATATCGGCTCTTAAATCAAACAGCTCAAAAAATATGATTGGAGCCTTTATGAAAAACCATCCGGAATTTTATTTGCTGACATTAAAGCCAAATGTCATGAATCATGTGACAGGCGAAAACCTCCCGGATCCATTAAAAAGTCTTGACGTGACCGTGTTGACCCGTCTTATATTAATGGAGATTCTTGGTTTTGACCAGTCAATGCTTGATAATGAAAAACTGATTGCATATTCAAGCAGCGAAGAAAAGGCGATCCAGGAGGTTGTCTCAGGCAGATGCGATATCACCTTTATTCTTAACCCGACAAAAATTAACCAGGTGCGTGAAATAGCCCAGCAGGGGCTGATAATGCCGAGAAAATCAACCTATTTTTATCCCAAGGTAATAACCGGCCAGGTGATAAACAAGCTATAGACAGATTCTGAAAATCTATAATCCTTCCATCATCTTTTTGACTTCATCTGTATAGGAACCATCTTTGCCATCTTTACAATAGATGATAAGGGGTGGGCCAATCTTTGTGCCGGGGCGTCCGCCTTTAATCCCTTCCACCAAAATAAGTTTTGCTTCTGAACTCAGATCTGAATAAATCATACGGAAAAATTTAGGCTCAATACCATTTGAACGCATTTGAGTGAGCATATCGGTTATCCGCTGGGCAGGATAAATCATAACAAACCTTCCTGAAGTTCGTAACATGCAACGGGCTGTTTCAATAACATCGTTCAGATTAACCTTAATTTCGTGCCTGGCAACCGCTTTTTGTTGATCCGGATTCATCCTTCCTGACCCGGCCCTCCTGTATGGGGGATTGCATACAATCAGATCCACGGGACCGGAAACCATATCATGCTTCAGCTCTTTCATATCACAACAGAGGATGAAAATTCGATCTTCCATGTGATTTTCTTTAACATTTTCAGATGCAATATCAGCAAGCTCCTTTTGAATTTCAACGCCATAAACTTTTATCTTTTTATGCCTATACGCAAGAATCAAGGGGATAATTCCGCATCCTGTTCCAAGATCAAGGACATTGTCGCCAGGCCGCAACCTGATATGGTCTGCCAACAAAACTGCATCAATCGAAAAACGGTAGCCCAACCGATTCTGTTTGACCTGCAGACGACCGTTAAAAAAAGTATCTGTTGTTAAAGTTTTCATCTTTTGTAAGAGTTCAGCTTAAAGGACCGATCTTGAATTTTATTTCTCCGACCATGTCCTTGCCCAGAGCATCATTTACCTTTGCTATAATATCTGTTTTTAAAAATTGAAGCTGGTGCATCCATGTTGAACTGACTACATGCACAAGAAGAAGCCGTCCCTTGAATGCGGCAGGCCTGGTATTTTCCGCAACAACATCTCCTACCGCGCTATTCCACAAATTCCAAATTTTAACCAGCTCTTGATCAGATTCATGCCGGCATGTTTTCAGGAAATTATTAATAACACCGCCTATGTGTTCAAATTCTTTGATATTTTTCCTTTTTTCCACCATAATAATAAAATTATAAAGTCAAGTCACTCCCACTTCACTACATGCCCCGCCTTCGCGAAAATGACGGTTAAGGTGTGTGTTGGACTTTTTACGAATTCATCAGCTTTATTGTCAAGAAAAACCCTAGTCTCATATAATTTCTGCTTTTAGCTTGACTTACAATATCAAGCAAGATAGATTTTATAATTAAGTGTACGATATTATAAATGTTATCTGGATAAAATTTACAGGATATTAAATTTATGAATTGGGATTGGGACAAACTTAAGCAACAACAACAGAATGTTGGCAGGGGCGGAATGCCGCCGAATGTGGATGAACTTGTAAAAAAAATTAAAGAGTTCAAATTACCAGGCGGCCCGATTATTATTCTTATTCTAATCGCCCTGTTTTTCGGCTCTTCGATGTTTTATACTATTGGAGTGGATGAGGTCGGTATTGTCCAGCGGTTTGGGAAATATATCCGTACCAGCCAACCAGGACTTAATTTCAAGCTGCCTTCAGGAATTGAAAAAATAACAAAAGTAAAGATAAAACGTGTCTATAAAGAGGAATTCGGCTTCCGTTCACCAGAAAGTGACCTTAGAGAACGTTTCCAAACAGACAGTGAAAATGAGAACTTATCACTTATGCTTACCGGAGATCTTAATGTGGGGCTGGTTCCATGGATTGTCCAGTACAGGATAAAGGATCCTTATGAATATCTGTTCAAGGTGCAAAATGCTCCTAAACTGCTCAGAGATATGTCGGAAGCGGCAATGCGTCTTGTAGTGGGCGACAGGAGTATCAATGAGGTCATTACAAAACGGGAAGAAATTGCAATTGATGCCAGAAACGTCCTGCAAAAAGAGATGGACAATGCAGAAGCCGGCATTAGTATTGTAACAATAGAAATGAAAAGGACCAACGTTCCAGAGCCTGTGCAGTCATCGTTTAACAAAGTCAACCAGGCGGTTCAGGAAAAGGAACAAATGATTTATAAAGCCAAAGAGGATTATAACAAGGCTATACCGGCAGCCAGGGGTGAAGCGGACAGAACCATTCAGGCGGCAGAAGGCTACGCTTTAGACAGGATAAACAGGGCTAAAGGTGATTCCGAAAGGTTTACAGCCGTTTATAAAGAGTACATAAAAGCAAAGGATGTTACTAAAAGGCGTCTTTATCTTGAAGCAATACAGGAGCTGCTTCCAAAGCTTGGCCATAAATATATTATAGATTCTGAACAAAAGAATTTTTTACCTTTACTTAATCTTGGAAAACAAAATGGTGCGCAAAAATGAAACCTAAAGGTATGATTTTAATTATCGCTGCAATTGCGTTTTTTCTTGTTGCATTTGCTTCAGCTTATACTGTTGACGAAACCGAGCAGGTAGTAGTCACTCAATTTGGAAGGGTGGTCGGCGTTCCAAAAACAGAACCAGGCATTTACTTCAAGGTACCTTTTATCCAGCATGCCACATATTTTCCAAAAAATCTTTTGGCGTGGGATGGTGATCCAGGGCAGATACCGACTCTGGAAAAAACCTATATATGGGTTGACACATTTGCCAGGTGGAAAATTGTCGATCCCGTCAAATTTTTTCAGACAGTAAACAATACTGTAAGCGCTCTGAGAAGGCTTGATGATATCATAGATCCGGCAGTAAGAAATTTTATAACCTCCTACAAGCTTATTGAAACCGTTCGCACGTCAAACAGAGAGATGGAGGCTTTTGAAATAACCGCAGAAGATGAAAAGAAAAAGCAGCGCGACATATATTCCATTAATACGGGCAGAGAAAAGATATCAAAGGGGATATTGGAACAGGCTCAACCAAAACTTGCCAAGTTCGGAATTGAACTCGTCGACGTTAAGATTAAGCGTATTAATTATGTGGAACAGGTTAGAGCATCTGTTTATGGCAGAATGATTGCGGAACGCAGTCAGATAGCGGAAAAATTTCGTTCCGAAGGAATGGGGGAATCCCGAAAAGTTCTCGGCAAAAAAGAGCGGGACTTGAAAAAGATAACATCAGAGGCCTACAAAACCGCCCAGGGGATAAAAGGAAAGGCCGATGCAGAGGCAACTAAATTATTTGCCGAAGCATTTGGAATAGATCCGAAGTTCTATTCATTTGTCAAGACCCTTGAAATTTATAATATATCTCTTGATGAAAACAGCTCTATTGTTCTTTCAACAGATTCAGAATTTTTTAAATATCTTAAAGGAGATTTTAATTAGAGGTTTATTAGAGGATTAAGGATTAAAAAATATCGTGATTTGCCGCCACTAATGCCTTAATCCTCTAATCCTTATTTACCTTTTCTTCTCTGATGGCGTGTGCGTGCCAAAAGCTTTCTGTGTTTATGTCTTCGCATCTTCTTTCTCCGTTTCTTAACTACACTACTCAACGAATCACCTCCAATGATAATATTTAATTACATAATTTTTATTTTTAACACTATTTATTGTTATTTGTCCACAATTTTCTTAGTAAGTTAAATTTGACAATCTCGTAAAAAATATAATTTAGCGCAGAATGCACAGTAAACACAAAGATAATTCTTTGCAATTACAATATTTCCTCTGTGATCTCTTTGTGCTCAGTTGTGAAAGCAAATTTATGATGAAACAACTGAAAAAATTCAACCCGGATCAGCTCAAAACAGTTAACGATTCAGTGGCAATAGCTGAGGAACTTGTCAGTAACTTTTACAAGATGTCGGAAGCTCAGTGGCTTCACCGCAGGTATGATGTCAAAACCCTGGTTGATCTTTGCCCCGATGAAACAACCGACGGGCCTTTTGCACAAATTGTCCGCTATAAAGGCCGACTAAAAGATACATCGCTCAGTTCGTCGACATATGATTTTTATAAAATATGCCTTCAGGACCATTCCATTCTTGCAGCATTAAAACAATCACCCGGTATGGAGCTCTTCCTGTTTATACTATATATTATAGTCCATGAATTAATTCATATCGTCAGGTTCAGCAAATTTATCCAGAGCTTTGATGCTTCATGCGAAGAAAGAAATATGGAAGAAAAACGGGTGCATGAAGAAACTCGTGAAATTTTAAGCTCTGTAAGGATTGCAGGGCTGGCAGATGTATTAAAGTTCTATAGCAAATGGCACGCAAGCTTTGATAGATTACGGAACTGATCAGGAAAAAAACTGATAGCCGTTGCTTGACAATAAAAAAACACTTACTATAATACAAAACAAAGCTTAAATAAGGAGGTCATCAAACAATGCCAGTTTATGAATATGAATGCACTCAATGTGGCGAGGTTGAAGAGGTAATACAAAAATTCTCTGACAAATCGCTAACTAAATGCAGACATTGTGCAGGAAAGCTTCAAAAACTTATTTCACAAAGTACTTTTCATCTAAAAGGAACAGGCTGGTATGTAACAGACTATTCACACAAACCCCAAGCCTCTTCTGCTCCATGCAAAGCAAAAGACAAGGCATCGACTTCAAAAACCGACAAATCAGCTAAATCAGCCAAAAAAGATGATTAAAACTGGCGATTTTTTAAAAAGTCCATCCAATGCGCCTACAGCCCTTTGAAAAAACGCATAAATGTATTTTTTATAACGTCGTCTTATTTTTGACCTTTTAAGAAATTAAATTTATTGCTCTTTACAAATTTAAATCTGTAACTATTTTATTTAAGTTATAAACACAGGGTGTTTTACAAAAAACCAAAGTTAGGAATTTGGTGTAACTGATTTTGATAATTCGTGAAAAGAAAAAAGGAGATTGTAAACAATGAAACTCAGACCATTACAAGATCGAATTTTAGTAGAACGTGTTGAAGAAGAAACCACCACCAGGGGAGGAATTATCATTCCCGACACAGCTAAGGAAAAACCGATAGAAGGAAAGGTTATTGCTATTGGTAAGGGCAAAACAGGTGATGACGGCAAGAGAATAGCTCTTGAGATAAAGAAGGGTGACAGGATTTTATTCAGCAAGTATGGCGGCACAGAGGTGAAGATTGACGGCGAAGAATATCTCATCATGCGTGAAGATGATGTTCTTGGAATAATCGAATAATAAATTGATACTATAATGGAGGATTGATCAAGATGGCTAAAATTATAAAATATAACATGAAGGCCCGTGAAGCTATGCTCAACGGTGTTAAAATCCTTTCTGATGCGGTGGTTGTGACTCTAGGGCCAAAAGGAAGAAACGTTGTTATTGATAAATCATGGGGGTCTCCCACGGTTACAAAGGATGGAGTAACTGTGGCTAAGGAAATCGAACTGGAAGACAAGTTTGAAAATATGGGCGCTCAGATGGTGAAAGAGGTTGCCAGCAAGACAAGCGATATGGCAGGCGACGGAACAACAACTGCTACAGTTCTGGCAAGAAGTATCTATGAGGAAGGACAAAAGCTGGTTGCCGCAGGCAACAACCCTATGGCCATAAAACGCGGTATTGAAAAAGCCGTTGAGGTTGCGGTCAATGAACTTCAAAAAATGAGCAAACCAACCAAAAATCAGCGTGAGATAGCCCAGGTAGGCACCATTTCCGCAAACAACGATGAAACAATAGGCAATATCATTGCCGAAGCAATGGGCAAAGTTGGCAAAGAGGGTGTTATCACCGTTGAAGAGGCAAAAAGCATGGAAACCACACTTGAGGTGGTCGAAGGCATGCAGTTTGACCGTGGATATCTTTCTCCATATTTTGTTACAAATCCGGACAAGATGGTTGCTTCACTTGAAGATCCTTATATTCTCATCAACGAAAAAAAGATAGGCTCCATGAAAGACCTTCTTCCCATACTCGAGCAAATCGCCAAAATGGGCAAACCTCTTGTAATCATTGCAGAGGATGTGGACGGCGAAGCTCTTGCCACTCTTGTTGTAAACAAGCTGAGAGGAACATTACATGTTGCCGCGGTTAAAGCTCCTGGTTTTGGCGACAGAAGAAAAGCCATGCTTGAGGATATAGCAATTCTTACCGGAGGCCAGGTTGTATCAGAAGACATTGGACTCAAACTGGAAAACATTACGATTAAAGACCTTGGCAAAGCCAAACGGATTACCATTGACAAAGACACCACCACTATTGTTGACGGCGCCGGCGCTCGCAGCGCTCTGGAAGGCCGCGTAAAACAGATTCGCGCTCAGATGGAGGATACAACATCCGATTATGATCGTGAAAAACTCCAGGAACGTCTTGCTAAATTAATCGGCGGTGTGGCTGTGATTAATGTCGGCGCAGCAACCGAAACCGAGATGAAAGAGAAAAAGGCACGCGTCGAGGATGCATTAAATGCCACCCGGGCTGCTGTTGAAGAAGGTATTGTGCCTGGCGGCGGCGTGGCGCTGGTACGCTGCCTGGACGCTCTGGACAAGATTAAAATCAAGGAGGCAGACCAGAAGCTGGGCGTAAAGGTTGTTATGCGCGCCATAGAAGAGCCCCTGCGCCAGATTGCCAATAATGCAGGTGCAGAAGGCTCCGTTGTGATTGAAAAGGTTAAAAATGGCGAAGGCGCCTTTGGATACAATGCTGCAACTAATACATACGAAGACCTTATTAAAGCAGGCATTGCCGATCCTACCAAGGTGGTTCGTTTTGCTCTGCAAAATGCGGCAAGTGTTGCTGCGTTGATGCTGACAACAGAAGCCATGATAGCTGAAAAGCCTGAAGATAAAAAAGAGTCCGGCATGCCGGCGGGCGGCGGAATGGGCGGAATGGGCGGAATGGGCGGAATGATGTAAAATAAAGCCGTCTTCATATTGATACCGATCATCTTAAAACAAAAAAAGCCCTCTTGCTGTTACAGCATGAGGGCTTTTTTTTGAAAAGCTTGACAAATAAATAACAGGAGGGATATAAAAAATAAAAATCTATCTGCTGAATCAGGCTGAAAATCAAATATCGGAGCAATCTATGAATTATAGTAAAATTATCAAAGTAATTCCCTGTCTGTGGATATTCACAGTAATAATTGCTTGCCCCTTATATCTTTGTGCTGAAGATGAAAAGGGAATCAAACATGAAACAGGCTTTTATTATACTATTCAAAGGGGAGACACACTCTGGGATATTTCGCAGCGATTCTTTGATTCACCATGGCAGTGGCCTGATTTGTGGGAAGAAAACAGACAGGTCCCCAATCCCCATCTGGTTTACCCTGGCGAAAGGATACGCCTGTTTCATAAAGGGTGGATTAAAACAACGGCTGAAACAGATGTGGCTGAAAAGTCCTTGCAAGAAAAAAAGCCGCAAAAAGAACCTCCATATCTCCTTTATACTGCAATTGACAAAATAGGTTTTATTAAAAAAGAACCTGTTACCCCCTCAGGACATATATTCAAGTCATATAACGATAAAATTATGATCAGTCATGGTGACAAGGTTTATATAAAACAAAATAATAATGCATTATTTATTCCAGGGCAAAAATATACAACATATAGAACCATAGAACATGTAATAAACAAAAAAACAAAGGATACTGTTGGATTTCAGCACTATCTGACCGGGATACTTGAAATTACAGAAAAGCATCCTGATTTTTCTGTAGCAAAGGTTGTTCAATCTTTCCGCTCTATTGCAGTCAATGATCTTTTAATGCCGTATCAGCCGCTGTCAAAGAAAATATTAATTGCCGAAAGCAAAAAAGGGCTTGAAGGATCAATCATAGGCTCAGAAGAAAAAGCAACCATCAGCGGAGACGGCGCAATAGCCTTTATTGACAGGGGCAGTCAGGAAGGCGTAATGCCGGGGCAGTACTACAGTATATATTACCAGGAAAAAAAGCGGCTCGATCCCAAAAGTAAAAAATATACCCTTCTTTCGGTCGTAGATTTTGGGACATTGTTTGTCCTGCGCACCGAACAGAACACAGCTACAGTTCTTATTACAAGGTCGGATAAAAGTATTACTCCGGGCGCTAAAATCTGCAGCCCTTTACCGAAAAAATGAGACCATAGACCATTAAGGTTGATGACTTAGCAAAAAATCAAAAGCACACGCTTTTGTCATCCCAGCGAAGCTTGTCCTCGACTTCGATCGGGGAGCGGAAATCCAGACAATTCGCGTACCAAAACATTTACAATGCAAATTTCGGAGAAAGAGTTATAAGATGAATTTTGAGAAGTGGTTTGGGAATAATTCCCTTAAAAATAAAAATCTTCATTATAAGCTCATTATAATATTTGGCCTCTTTTTTCTGTTCCCTGTACTGGGATTTGTTATGTTCGGAATCAGATATAACTTAATGAATGACGAATATGTTTTGCTGTTTTTTCTGGGCCTTCTGGTTTTTTCATTTTCAGGATATACGATGCTAAGGAGGTTGTTTAATGAGATAACGAATATATCCGATAAGATTTCCAAGAAAAATATTGCAGAGACAGGAGAAGGAATTCATCCAGGCACGGATGAAATACACAGCCTTGTCCAATCTTTTAACGCAATTGAGAATCAATTCAGCAAGACTTTCCAGCAGCTTCAAAAGAAGTCTTCTGAAATATCAATACTAAAGGAGCTTTCCGAACTTTGCTATGTTACATTTGATCCAACTGAAATCCTTTATATCACCCTGGAGCGTTCCCTGGCATTAACTGTTTCAGACGTGGGTTCAGTCATGATTCTGGATCGTGACAGCGAGTCGTTTATTGTTAAGGCGACCATTGGGGCTGGGGAATACATCAAGATAGATGACGAGGTGGATTTTAAAACAAGTATCGCCAAGTATGCTGTAATCAATAAATCGCCTATCGTGGTTGAAGACATTGAAAAGGACACCAGGTTCGGAAGGGCAAACCGTCCTCAATATGCCTCGAAATCCTTTGTTTGTATGCCGATTAAAACCAGCAAAGATATTGTCGGAGTGCTTACAATTTCATGTAGAAGTAGTGATAAAATTTATACACAGGACGACGTGGAAGTTTTGACTCCCCTTTTGAGCAACGCTGCTTTCACATATGAAAACCTCAGTCTTTTGAAGTATAATAAAAAGGAAGAGCTCATTCTAAAGGCAGTTGAGAAAATCTTCAAGACAATGAACTCAAGTCTCAGGGATAGTGAACTTTTACATGCTATTATGAATGAGATTCAAGCCGTTGTTCCGTTTAGTATAGCTTTGGTGATAACCATAGTTGAAAACATTCCTAATCAGATAAAAATTATTGATTTGCTGGCCAATGCGCCAACAGATATTACCAAAAACGCCTTTTATCAATACCAGAGGGGTACTATCATTGATAAGATTCTGAAACAGGGGAACACTCTTATTATAGATGATGCCAGTGTGCTTTCCAGTGAGGTTGAGAAAAAACTCTTTGTGAATCAGGGTGTTAAGTCATGCATTCTTGCACCATTGAAGATGAGCGGGGTTATGTATGGATTGGTTGCGTTAACTGCACAGGAGTCAGTTGTGTTTTATGATAATAAGCAATTAATAGAATGGATGGCGGATGCGCTTTCCGTTGCCATAGAGCGCAATAAGTTGTCTGAATCTGTTGTTAAACGCAATAAAGAATTGGATTCGATCAAACAAATTGGAAGCGCCCTTGCTTCATCAACTTTTGATATGAACAAGGTTCTTGAGTATACAATGGATATGATTAAAGTAATCATGAACGTTGAAGCGGGTACTCTATATCTTGTGAAGGAAAACGAGCTTGAGCTTGCTGTTGGATTTAATGTTGAACTTGAATCTCTGAAAGATCTGAAAAATCTGCGACTTAAAATGGGTCAGGGAATTGCCGGTTATACGGCGGCACGGGGGGAATCAATTATTATAAATGATACACACAAGTCACCGCACTTTAATCCTAATGTAGATAACACTACAGGTTTTGAGACGTTGTCTGCATTGTGCGTGCCGATGATTTCTCAGGGAAGGGTTGTCGGGGTTCTTGAAGTTCTAAATAAAATTAAGGGGGATTTTGACTCCAACGATGAAGATCTGCTGCAGTCTATATCATCATCGGTAAGTATTGCCATTGAAAACGCCAGGCTTTACAAGGAAACCGTCTCAATGGCCGAGCATGAGCGTGGTATAAGGAACGTGTTTCAAAAATTTGTACCCAAGTATATAGTCGATAAGATCATCCACCATTCAGAAACAGGAAAGGAAATGGCTGAAGAGGTAAAGACTATTACTATGCTGAATGTTGATATCAGGAAATTTTCAGAGCTTTCAGTAAAAATCGGATATCAGAAAACAGTTGCTCTGCTCAATCATTTCTTTTCCGTTATGGGAGGCATAGTCTTCAAATATCACGGTATTGTTGATAAGTATCTTGGTGATGGGCTGCTCGCGCTTTTCGGAGCGCCTGTCTCAAGCACTATGGATTCAGATAATGCTGTGCTGGCAGCGCTTGAAATGAAAAACTCGCTTGCAACCGTAAATGATTATTTTGCCGGGGAATTTGGCGCTTCTATAAGTATAGGTATAAGTGTTCATACTGGTGAAGTAGTTGTAGGCAACTTCGGCTTTGACATGAAAATGGATTATACTGTTATCGGCGATCCCGTGAATGATGTATTTAAGCTTCAGGGGCTTACCAAATCCATTCCGAACGGTATTTTGATTAGTGAAAAAACCTGCCATTCCGCACGGTCACGCCTGAAACTGCGTGATGTTGATGACAGACTCGGAAACCTGAAGATATACGAACTGCTGGGCTATAAAAAGGATTAATTAGTCTAATGGTAACCGTTCACGGAATGATGGGATTGTTGGATGATCTTATGAAAAAGTTTATTCTAATAATTGTATTCATCGCCTTTTTCATATATCCATCTGTCGGTCTTTCCTCTTATCTCGTTGAGTTAAAAAACGGCTCTACATTTATAACTAACCACTATTGGGAGAAAAAAGGCCAGATAAAGCTTTACTTTCGCGGCGGAATTGTGGGGATTGAAAAAAGCCTGGTCCGGGAAATCAGGAAGTCTGATTTGCCTTACATAAAGGAAGAATCACGGCCGGTAAAAGAAGAAGAGGTCAAAGCAGAATCTGAATACAAACCGGAATCGGGGCAGGAAAAAGAGACAGGGCTGTTGTCTCATCCTGAAAAAGAAGCATTTCTTAAGGAAAAAATGCGTATCGCAACGGAAATCGAGACTGTTTCCGCTGCCTTCATGGAAGCAAAGAGGAAAAAGGATGGTAAGCAAACAGATGAGCAATGGGAAAAGCTTCTGTTGTTACAAAAAGAACTTTCAGCTCTCAGCGATAAGGTAAAACCCGCTTATGGGGGTAAAGTTCCTTCATGGTGGGATAAGGATGACCAGATGTAAAAAATAAAATCTAAAAAACTTCTTTCCAAGACTGAATTAACATATTGTTTGTTGTATTTGAATACTTGTTTTTCAAGGCTGTGTCAAAATAGAGTGTACCTGAATTTTTTATATCTAAGGTTTTAGCCCATATTGCTCCATAGACCGATGAACTGTTTTTCATGTCAACAGGTGCAAATGGAGCATATACCAGCCCCTTGAATTCACTGTTGTGTTTAAAATCGATCTTAGAAGCAGAGTTTGAAAAAATAGCAAAATCCGTTGCGTTCCCAACAACATTAATTGTCGAGCCGTTCTTGGCTTCAAGACCACCTTCCAGGAATATGTTGACCGGTGGTCCTGCCGTTACATCAACAGTGAGGCTTGACCCAACTTTCAGGGTGATATCCGTGAAGTAATAATTGGCTCCACCTGCTTTTCCGACGAGAGTGACGGGGCCGCTGGTGTTGATTGTGGTGCCGACTCCGGAGAGGTCATTGTCGTTGCTGACACTATAGGTAGAAGGATCATATATGCCTCCGGAATTTACACCAAGAGGGTCAGGATCGATCCTTCCTGCATTGACAGGGGTTGTTTCATAAAATGTTGTGCCGCCATGAATGCCGTCTGTTGTAGGAGAGCCGTCTGACTGTTCGCCAAATACTCCGCTTCCATCAATCAACACCCCATTATGGGTCACCAGCCAGTCATTAGATCCAACATCGGCTTCATGCGTGCTTTGAAATGACGGGTTAGAAGGATCGTTTTTTGTGGGATCGGGGCTGCTGCTGTCATAACTCAAAGTAGTTCCGCCATTTTTCGTATCTAATTTTGCATCACCAAATCCAGCGTAATTAATAGCGCTTGTGACCTCTCTCGCAAATGAGACTTCTATGACGGATTGCGAGTTTCCAGGACCGCTGCCGGTGCTGGTGAAGGTGTAGGTATTTGAATCAGTCATTGATATGTCTGAGATAGTAAAGGAAAAATCCGCAGGTGTTGTATAATAAGAAGTAAAAGAAACGGTATCTTCGATATTTGCAGGCAGAGCAAAGGTTTCATTTTCAAGTCCATCTTTTATGCTTGCAATTACGTATTGAACGCCGGCATCTGCATCGTAGAATGCCTGTTCGCTGGCCCTGTAATTGCTGCCGATTTTAAGGTCTGTTGTCGTTACTATAACCGCTGTGGTTCCCAAAATCGCTATAATAGCAAGGAACATAAGCCCAAGAGGAAGGACCATTCCTTTTTCATTTTTATATATCAAACCCATATCTGATATTTAAAACCCTTTATTGAGACCTTTGAAGGTCGAGCAGTCGAAACGAGCAACCAGTAACGAGTTTCTATAAATCAAGATTTCTCGGCGTTATTAAAGAGGTTAAAGTGTGTGTCCTGTAACCGTTATTTGCTGAATAATCAGAGCCTGCTTCGACAGTTTTGGCGGTTAAGGATACAAAGTATTGCCTTCTTCTACTATTAAGTCCCGCAAATTATATGCCATTTCGGCATTTCCAATAAAAATTGTTGGTAATCAACAAAAATTATATTATCATATTATATTATGGGATTCAAACTCTTACTTTAAAATAAATTATATCTTAGCTATTAAAATATTTAATGTTCTAATCGTTTGTATAAAATTAACTTTACCAATTTTTTTCAGAAACCAATATTTGACGGTTTCGTAATAAGTCCAGCATACCCCTTAATCGTCATTCCCACGAAGGCGGGGCACGAAGTGACACGTAGTGAAGCGGAAGCGCTAACCGTCAGCGCTATCCAGCAATTACAGGCTGTTGCAATCCATGAGATTGCTTCGCTTTGCTCGCAATGACGTGTTTTTGGACTTTTTACGAGTTTATCAATATTGACTTTAATATTTGATGGAATTATTACAACTAATATTATATCATGAAAATATTATGAAAAAGTTTATTCCGCTAATAATAATTTTCTTCATCATATGGCCTGCTGTATGCTTTTCTTCTTATCTTATTGAGTTAAAAAACGGCTCTACATTCATAACTAACCACTACTGGAAGGAAGGTCGTCAGATAAAGTTCTATTATCGCGGCGGAATTGTGGGGATTGAAAAGAATTTTGTAAGAACAATAAAGAAAACAGATATAGAATATGAAGAAGAGATAGATTCTGAAAAAAATATAACTGACATGGAAAGTAAAACCAACGGAAAAACTGGTATTGTAACGAGAGAAGAGAAAATAAAACCTGAAACATTAGATGTAAAATACTATATAAAAAGAAAAATAGAGCTGGTGGCCAAACTTGATGAAAGCCTGGAAAAAATCCGGGAAGCTACACATAATAAAGATCAGGAAGCCAAGAAAAAAGCAAGGGATGAAATGAGAAAGATTTCCGCTAAGATATATGATATTACTGACAAGGTAAAGGAAATTAACAATGGAAAGCTGCCTGAAGGCTGGTGGGTAAAAAAGTAGAGCTTCAAATAGCATCCCCTTTACATTTCCTCTTCCCAGCTAAGTATGAGCAAAGGATGGTTTTCTGTCTGATTATCTATCGCTGAACTGCAATAGACTATATTGGAATTTCCACCTACAATATCAGCATCTACGGATCCGCCGGCAATCAAAGCGCCAGTAATGTTCTTATCCCCGCCGCCGGTAATTGTAATAGCTCCTGTCACAATAACTATACCATACCATGAAAACCCGCCACTCATATCCAGATCTCCCTCAACAAGAAGTATCCCGCATCCTGCAGAGCCTCCACTAAGTTTTATATAGGTATTCTGTGTGTTGTAATAAACAATGTTGCTGGAGCTGCAAGAAGAAGGATCCTGCAGGGTTGCACCTGGTGTCGGAGTTCCCCAGTTCATTCCTGTATCAGTGGCGCTATTTACAGTATACGCGAAATCAGCGGAGCCTTTAAAGGAATCAACTACAGACTGGATGTCCATGTTTGCGCCGTTGTATGAGATAGCGGGGTCGCCGGAAATAGTGGGATTGCCGTTCTCCGTAATCGACCCCTCGGCCTGTGAAGTAATAATCCCCGGCTTATCCTCGCTTCCGCAACTATCTGTGCCGATAATATTAGTACTGGAACCCTGAATAGTCGTTGAGGCTTCAATATAAAGAGCGGCCGGCGCAGTTACAGGAGGAACCAGTGTCATTTCAACACATATTGCCTTGTTTGAAGTGCCTGAATAGCCGTAACTCGTAACAAGATAGATATTTTTGTTGCCGGAGTACGTCCCATCAAGATTGCGCTGGCTGATCCCGTCGCCGTCAGGATCTCCCCAGTATAAAATATTGCCTGATGTATCTGTCTGGTGTTTTATTTCTACAACATATGCCAGATAGGATTGAAGACTGGATACCCTAATATGCATCGCATTACTGCTGTTGTATCCCTTTCCTTGCGCTTTTACATTCTCTCCAATATATGCCCTCCATTGGTCAGAGGTGGGATGTCCATCATTAATATGATTTGCCGCACTTTGGCGGAGCCTCGCCCTTGCCTCTTCGATTCCCGCTTCCGCCGCATAAAATGCCTCTTCGCTGGCCCTGTAATTGCTGCCGATTTTAAGGTCTGTTGTTGTTACTATAACCGCAGTAGTTCCCAGAATCGCTATAATAGCAAGGAACATAAGCCCAAGAGGAAGGACCATTCCTTTTTCATTTTTATATGTCAAACCCATATCTGACATTTAAAACCCTTTATTGAGACCTTTGAAAGTCGAGTAGTCGGAACCCGTAACCAGTTTCTATAAACCAAGATTTCTTGGCGTTATCAAAGAGGTTAAAGTATGTGTCCTGTATCCGCCATTTGTGGAATAATCAGCATCTGCTTCAGTTGTCCTGGCGGTTATTGTAATCCTTATCTGTCGAATATCAGCATTTTCGGCAGTTGTAGTTACTTCCGTCACGCCATCAGCTTTTAGGCACAAAACTTCAAACGTCTCGATGTTTTCGGCAAATGGCTGGTTGCCGCCACCGGTATTCGTATTCCTGTCGATCTGATTATTCGTGCTGTCATATAAATATGTTATATGTTCGTAAGTACCGCTGGTGGTGTCGATACTGCCGTTGCCGTTAAGGTCCGCATATACATCGATTGTCGATGAATCCGCATTATATGGAATACCATCAAAACTTACACCAGCCGGATTATACCCCGCCATCCTGATTTCTCTGGTCATCATGTCCATGGCAGCTCTTGCTGTCTGAACCATCTCGACAATCTGTTCCTGAACATCATATGTTTTGCGCTGAATAAGGAAGGTGCTCGACAATGCCGTCAGGATAATCAGACCAATTGTCATGGCAATCAGCATTTCCACCAGGGTAAAACCGCTCTCTCTATTTTTAGGCAAATAATGCAATAGGTTTACTCCGCAAGGATAGTATTTAAAACAACCGAATGGGCATCAGAATCCCAATATACGGTAACAGTTATCTTCTTCATGCCAGCGGCTGGATCACCGGCAACTACGGCTGTGATTCTTTTATATAAAAGATAATTTGGAATGATATTATAGCCTTCTGTCCCAGCTTCAGCATCAGCGCCAGCGTATCCAACCCCTCTGATCTCTTCCATCTTATCCTGCGCCAGAATCGTGGCGGTGCTAATCCTGTTGCTAAGCTTGTTGCTGTTAATTACCCCTGTTATCAGGGCAGCCGTTCCAAGCAGTCCTACTGTCAAAATAAGCATGGCAAACAGAACTTCCATTAGGGTAAAACCATTGTTGCTGTCGCATAATCTGCACATTAGGGAAGTTTTTCCTTATGTTTATGTTAAATAATCCTACAATGACGCTTGTCATTTCGCTTGCCTGTGCGTGTCCGCACGCAGACAGGACCAAAAGGAGGAATCCTTAACTATATGTTTTGCAGTAAGATTTCTCGTCGCTTCGCTTCTCGAAATGACATCTAAATGGCAAATGGTGTTGTAGAGATAATTATAAATGAGTTATCTTAACACGTCCTGTTATAGTAACACTCACCTTCTTTGAGTTGGTCGAATTGGTTAGACCAACACTGCCGGTGTTTGATGTTCCTCTGGAAAGAAAACTAATATTACTGAAGCTGTTACTACTAAAGCTGCCGCCGCTAACGCTGCCGATAGTTACGTCATGATAATTGGGCCAGATATTCACGGTTTTCTCTTCACTGACAGTCGATATTTTATACTCATGGTTGCTAAGATACGTTACCGTAGCCGTGGAGTTCTCTTTAACAGCTCTCATCCTTGCTGCCATCAAATCACCCATCACCTGCCTGGCCGCTCCATTTAACCTGCTTTTCGGCATGTAAGACAGAAAATTTGGAACGGCAATGCCGGCAAACACCGCCAGAATAGCAATTGTAACGATCAGTTCAATAAGTGTAAAGCCGGATTGTTTATTGCAAAGCCGCATAGAGCCTCGATTCCTCATTTCCGTCATTCCGGCGAAAGCCGTAATCCAGTCTTTTCAAGTAGTTGCAGATCATCTGGACTCCTCCCGGACTTGATCCGGGATCTACCGAAATGACGACTTTTTGCGAATCCATTAAAATTGATTTATATGCAAATTTTGCGCCAGCCACTACGAGACCTTTGAAAAATGCTCAATTTTGTTTAAGTTCAAGGAAGGCGAAATTTTTAACCGTAGGAATACATTGAGTGTTTCGAGGCTTAAAATTTGAGCCTGACGCCAACACGAAGTGAAGCATCAGCGCTCAATTGGGCAAAAGGGGGCATTTTGCAAAGGTCTCCCACTACCTTTAGTCGAGTAGTTAACTGATCAAACGGTTGTTGCCATGTAGCCTGTCTACGCCGACCCCGCAGGTCGGAACAATCGTACTGGGATGAGTCTGCCTGCCCTGTTAAATTCCAAAGGACTATTTAACCAGGGTGGCTAAATCTAAAAGAAAAAACAGTGAAAATAACCAGTTCCGGGGGAAAATCAACTACCTGCCGCAAATAAAATCCACGCCATTTTGAAACATGCGTATGCCGGCTGTAGTACCTGGATTTATTGCGCCTCCGCAACGCTTTATCTTTTCCTTATCGCGCATCCAGTCCGGATGATTTGTCCAGTGGTTAAAGGCTTCGGGATGAGGCATAAGGCCGAAGATCCGGCCGGTGGGATCACATATACCGGCAATATCATTTATTGATCCGTTTGGATTAAATGGAAACCTGTTGTCGGCAAGACTGCCTTTTGGCATGGCATACTGCATAGCAACCTGGTTGTTATCAAATAATTGCTCAATTACGGCCTTGCCTGAATAAAACTTTCCTTCTCCATGTCTTATAGGAAGCTCCAGGGTATCGAATCCTTTTGTAAATACACATGGAGATAAAGGATTAACCTTAAGCATTACCCACTCATCCCTGAAATTTCCACAATCATTAAATGCAAGGGCAATAGATCGTGTCTTGTAATCGCCCTTAAAGCCGGGCAAAAGCCCCAGGTTGACAAGTGTCTGAAATCCATTGCATATTCCAAGCACAAGATTCCCCTTGTCAACAAATTCAAGTATCTTATCGCCTATATTTGTCTTCAGACGAACAGACTGAATCACACCTGCGCCGTGATCGTCTCCCCAGCTAAATCCTCCCACAAAAATCATTATCTGGAAATCATCAAGAGTCACGGAACCGTCAATAAGCGAGTTGATATGCACCCTACTGGCTGAAGCTCCGGCCAGTTCAAGGGCATAAGCTGTCTCATTATCACAGTTCAGGCCGTATCCGGCCAAGACAAGAGCATTTACCCTCTTCATATCAACTCTCCAAACGGTTTTTTCCACGCGGTTTTCAAGTCTTGAACAGGCATGGAAATAATGGTCTTGCTTTTCCCTCTGTTTTTAGAATCGCTGATAACCAAATCGCCGGACTTATCTGTTATAACCCCTATACAGGAACAAGGAAGCCCTTTAAAAATATCTTCAAAGATCTTTCTGTTTTCAGGATCTATTGTCACTATAAAACGACCCGCTGATTCTGAAAATAAAATGGTGTCAATACGATTAATCCTCTTGGAATGAATAAGAGCAAGATCGACCTTCATGCCCAGATCTCCGCCCATGGCAACCATTGTTAGATGCACTCCCAGACCGCCGCGATATATTCCATGGGCAGATGCGACAACCTCTTTTTCAATAGCGCTGCCAAGAGCTCTGTAAAGCAAGGCAAACCGCCCGGCATGCACCTGCGGGACATTCAGGCCGACATATCCATAATGCTCGTAGTATTCTGAGCCTCCAAGCTCGTTTCCTGTTTCTCCAAGAATATAAACCAGATCACCAGGTATCTTGGAGTCCATTGTAATGCATTTGTTTATATCGTCGATAACAGAGATAGTTGAAAACTGGATGGTTTCAAGAGCAGATACCTTGTGGGTTTCACCATACCGGCCTGCAAGATATCCATCAACATACATGCTGTCTTTGCCTGAAAGGAGCGGTATTCCATATTCCAGGCAGATATCCCGAAGCGCCCGGCATGAGCGAACCAGTTGCGCTGCCTTAAATCTGCCGTCAGGATTATCTTCAGGATGGTATTGAATGTTGGGCCAGCAAAAATTATCCACACCGCCTATCATGTCCAAGTCTGCCCCGACAGCAATCAGCCTTCGCACAGCCTCATCAATAGTGCAACTTGTCATGTGATAAGCATCTATTTCCGAATATGTGGGTAGCAGCGCCTGGGCAAAAGCAAGCCCCTTCTCAGAATCAAGCACAGGCCTTATAACCGACGCATCAGTGTTAACATCGCGACCAACGCCTACAAGGGGTTTAATAACGCTTGTTCCCTGCACTTCATGATCATACTGCCTGGATATCCATTCTCTGGAACATATATTGGGACGCGACAAAATGTCTGTCAGTAAAGATTCATAGTCACGAGGCTCTCTGATAACCGGTTCAAAGAGTCCCCTTTTTTCAGGCTCCTGCCAGTGCGCATCAAATTCCCACTGTGGAAAACCAGCGCTTAATAGATCAAGATTAATACAGGCGCACGTCTTCCCGTTATAGGTGATATGAAGTTTCCCTGAATCCGTATATTTACCGATAACGGTGCTCTCAACAGCATGCTTTTTTGAAAGTGCAAGGAAACTGTCCAGATCCTCCGGCCTTATAGCCACGGTCATGCGCTCCTGGGATTCTGAAATCCATATTTCCCATTGATCAAGGCCTTCATATTTTAAAGGAACCTTTTCAAGCTGGATTTCGCATCCGTTTGAAAACAGAGCAGATTCCCCGACAGAGGATGAAAGCCCTCCTCCTCCGTTGTCTGTAATAAATCTTATAAACCCTTTGTCGCGCACCTCTAATATAAAATCATGCATCTTTTTCTGGGTATATGGATCCCCTATCTGCACATGACCGGCAGGGGTGCTTTCAGAAAAAACCTCAGATGCCGCGGTCACGCCATGAATCCCGTCTTTGCCGACCCTTCCGCCGCACATAATTACCAGGTCTCCGGGTGATGTTTTTTTCTGTTCCGCAGGCTCTCCCTTTATCTGCGTGGGCATTATGCCGACGGCTGTCACAAAAACCAGGGCCTTTCCCATATAACCAGGGTGAAAAATGAGCTGTCCAAAGGTTGTGGGGATCCCGCTCTTGTTGCCGCCGTCCCTCACACCTTCTATAACCCCATCCAGAAGACGTCTTGGATGAAGATGCGGGGCAAGATCGCCATTATAATCCCTATGCCCTACACAATAACCATACCCCCCCATAATCAGCTTTGCGCCCTTGCCTGTTCCCATGGGATCACGATACACGCCGACGATACCGGTTATTGCTCCGCCGTAAGCCTCCATGTTGGATGGGGAATTGTGGGTCTCACCTGTGATAACGTAATAGTGATCGTCGTCAAATTGTCCTGCGCCGGCATTATCCCACAGCACAGACACAACCCACGGCTTTTTTTCCTTTAATGAGAGTGTCGGCTGCTTGATACAGGTTTCAAAAATATTGTCCACAACCTCTGCATGGCCTGTTGAAAGATCCTTGTAATGGAACAGCCCCTGAAAGGTATTATGGTTGCAATGATCGCTTCTTGCCTGGGAAATATATTCAAGTTCAACATCTGTGGGTTCTGCAAGACCGACCAGGGCCCGCTCTGCCTGAACCTTGGTGTCTAAAAAATAGGCCCTGATGGTTGGAATATCATTTGGATTCAAAGCAAGGTTCCGCTCATCGCTTATTCTTTTCAGTGTTTCATCAGTGTCAATCGGAATCGGCATAACAACCGGCTTATGATCAAGCCTGACCCTGGGAATAATAATTCCAGTTCCTGATTTATTGTCCCAATCCTGTTGCGAATATATCTTCCATTTTTGTATAATGTTGTTGGCAAGCAGTTCGCCGGCGATTTTGTCAACATCTTCGGCTGTCAGCCCTTTTGCTTTCAGGCAATACCGTTTTGAAGTATAGATCGCCTCCCCGGGCTTAAACTTTATTCCTAAAATATCCTCGACCGCCTCAACAGCGGTGCTGCCTGGATTGTCCCTGACACCCGGCCTGAAACCAACCCAGATAATCCAGTCAAAATCAATTAAAAGAGGATTATAAGAGGATGTCTGTGTTACAGGGTTTGTAAAGATTTCTGTCTGAATGGTTTTTAACTGGTCGGTGGTCAGGTCGGCATCAATGGTAAGTGCATTAATAGTGCGTACACGTGAAAGCTTCAGGCCAAAATAATCAAATGCCTTCCGGCGAATACCTTCCCCTTCAGCATCAACAAGATCCTGGTTAAGCGCTATTTCGAGTCGATACGGCATAATGGTTCAGGGTTCAGGGTTCAGGGTTCGTCTCTTTCTAATTTGGAACCGTAAACCGTGGAACTGTGAACCTAAATTGTTACATTCCTTTTAACTAAAAAATACGCGTGAAATATCATTATAAAACACAAAGATCGTCAGCAATATTAATATGAAGATCCCTGCCTGCTGAGCGATTTCACGAACTCTTATACTGACCGGACGTCCTGTTGCAGCTTCGATAAAAAAGAAAATCAGATGACCGCCATCTAAAACCGGTATAGGAAGTATGTTTAAAACGCCAAGATTGATGCTAAGGAGAGCAATAAAAAAAACAAGGCTGGTCGCCCCCTCCCTGGCATGCTGCCCAGCCATCTCGGCAATCATTATCGGGCCGCCCATGGTTTTCATAGAGACAGTTCCCTGTATCATTTTACCAATACTAATTACAACTAATTTGGAAATTTTCCAGGTTTGGATAATACTCTCTGAAAAAGCCTGAAACGGATTCAACTCCCTTGCAAATGTAGCACCGGAGGCTGTAATTCCGATTACATATCGGTTAATTTCATCGCCGAATATACTTTTTGTGGGAATTTGCTTTGGAATAACATTTAAAACAAGACTCGATCCTACCCTGCGAACTGTTAAGGCAAGGCTTTTACCTTTGCTCTCGGTAATAATTTCAGCCATCGTCTCCCAGCTCTTGACAGCAAGTCCATCAATTTCTATTATTTCGTCATCCTTCTGCAATCCTGCCTGATAAGCCGGTGAACCTTCGGTAACATCTCCGATAACAGGTTTTAAAATAATAGCGCCGTAACTTTGAAAAATTCCAAAAAATATTATTGCGGCAAGAAGAAAATTAAAAAAAGGACCTGCCGCAACGATTAAAATCCGTTTAAAAACATGCTTATGTGTAAACGAAACAGGCATGTCAGCAGGAGATATATCTGCATTTGGTTCTTCTCCCACCATCTTAACATATCCGCCAAGCGGCATTATAGAAACAATGTACTCGGTTCTGCCTATCTTTTTTCCGAACAGTTTAGGGCCAAACCCCAATGAAAATTTTTCCACGCCCACTCCAAAAAGCCTTGCGACAAGGAAATGGCCAAGTTCATGAAAAAAAATAAGTATCCCCAAAACTACGACAAATGAAAATATGGTAGTTAACATAATTATAAGTTCCAATCTAATGCCATTAACTTAAGAAAACCCGGAGGCACACACTGCGATATTTTTACCACCAGAGCACGAAGTGAGTAAAGATAAAGAAAAAACCTTCGTGTTCTTCGTGGTAATTAACAATAAAATAGATTAGTTGATGATGTTGAGTTCCGGCTATTAACAGCCGATTATCTCCTTTTTTGAGTATTCCCGGGCCCATTTGTCAGATTCGATAATATCGGACAGCTCGGGATTTGCGACAACAGAGTGAATCTCCATTGTCCTGCTTATAACCTCTGGTATTTTAACAAATGGAATGCGTCTGTCTAAAAAAGCCTGCACAGCCATCTCGTTTGATGCATTTAAAACCGCGGGAAGGGTTCCGCCTGTCTTGCCTGCGGTATAAGCCAGGCCTAAACAGGGAAACTTATCTAAATCAGGCTTTTTAAATGTCAAAGGATCCATGTTTGCAAAATCAGGTATCGGTTGTCTTAAAGAAAGACGCTTTGGATATGATATGGCATATGCTATGGCCACCTTCATATCCGGTATGCCAAGCTGGGCGATTATTGCTCCATCCCTGAAAGAAACCATTGAATGAATCACGCTTTGCGGATGAATTACAACCTTTATCATATCCAGAGAAACCTTGAAAAGGGATTTGGCCTCTATTACCTCAAGCCCCTTGTTCATAAGTGTGGCCGAATCAATGCTGATCTTTTTGCCCATCTGCCAGGTTGGATGCGCAAGAGCATGTTCCGGCGTTATGCTTGCGAATTCACTTGCCGGCCGGTTCAAAAAGGGGCCTCCTGAGCCTGTAAGTAAAATACAGTCAAGATCCTCTTTTCGCTGGCCCGCAATACATTGAAAGATAGCGCTGTGCTCGCTGTCGATCGGAAGTATGTTTATCCCTTTTTCATCAGCTTTTTTCGCAACAATCTCGCCTGCCATTACAATGGATTCTTTGTTAGCCAGAGCAATGTTCTTGCCTGCCTCTATTGCTGCAAGAGTCGGAACAAGACCTGCTGCGCCTACCATTGCAGACACAATCATATCAACAGATCCATGTGTGGCTGCGGCTCTGTATCCATCTTCCCCGTACATTATTTCAACGCGGGTCTTTGGGGGAAGTATTTTTTTCAGTTCAAGAGCCCTGTTCCCATCAATAACAACGGCAAGCTCAGGAGAAAATCTCTTGATCTGGTCGGCTAACAGTTTAATATTGGTTCCGGCCGCAAGGGCTTTAATACCGAATTGCTCAGGAAACATTTCTATAATTGCAAGAGCATTACAACCGATTGATCCTGTAGATCCAAGTATGGAAAGCTGTTTCATTGTATAGTAAAAGTTATAAGTGAGCTAAAGTGCCTAAAATGCCTAAAGTTAAGGAATGCGCCTTCGACGCTGCCAATTTTAACCGTGGTTCAATACAAGACAATCTGTAAACCTACACAAATATATATTCTTTAAAGAAAAACATCACAGGGGCTGCAAACAAAAGCGCATCAATTCGATCAAGGATGCCGCCGTGACCGGGCAGGATTGAGCCTGAATCTTTCACGCCGGAATATCTTTTAAGTTCGGATTCAAACAGATCGCCAACCTGCCCGACAACTCCGATGCAAAGAAAAAACAGGATGCCTGGCCCCAATGGCAATGATTTTAAAAAATAATTCATAAAGATAAGCCCTGCCCCCAAAGTCGCTGCAAGTCCACCTATAGCGCCTTCAATAGTCTTTCCCGGGCTAACGGCAGGACAAAGTTTATGTTGCCCGAAAAGGCAGCCCACATAGAATGCGCCTGTATCACCCGCAAAAACAAGAGCCATCAGAAAAAAAATCCAGGCTGTGCCATCTGCATCATTTCGTATTAACACCATGCAGGAAAGAGATAATGGAATGTATATAATGCCAAGGGCCTGCCTTGCAATCAGCTCCACAACCGAGGGATTTGTCTTGAAGTAGTATAGAGAAATCAGTCCGGAAAAAATAAGGTTTAAAATAATAAGGCCAAAAATAATATTAAACGAGTTTATATATGCGGCCATAATAATCATAGTGCCAAAAACATAAGCTGAAACCTGAAAGCTGAAACCTGAAAGATTTTTAGCTTCCAGCTTTGAGCTTTGAGCTTTATTGAACGTTATGCCAAAATATTCTACAAGCGCCAGCATGCATACTATACAGATAAATATAGCAAACAGAATTGCCCCCCCTTTGCAAATCAGCAAGACAACAAGGGGAAGAGCCGCAATAGCTGTAATCCAACGTTTAAAATGCATATTGTTTTTCAATTATTCGTCGTGTTTTACACTTTGCCGAATCTGCGTTTTCGGTGTTGGTAATCTTTCAAAATCTGCATAAACTCATCCTTGCTGAAATCAGGCCACAATGTATCTGTAACATAAATTTCAGTATAAGCGATTTGCCACAGAAGAAAATTGCTTATGCGCATCTCGCCACTGGTTCTTATCAACAAATCAGGGTCAGGCATCCCTTTTGTATAAAGGGAATCAGATATAACACCATCTGTTATTGAATCAGGATCGATTATGCCCTTTTTAACCTTTATTGCAATATCTTTTACCATTCTGACTATCTCAGCTCTGGCACCATAACTCAACGCAAGGTTTAGAAGCATGCCGTTATTTTTTTCCGTTAAAGCCATGGTCTTATATAGTACATTCCGGACATTTTCCGGCAAACGCTCAATCTGCCCTATTGCATTGAGCCGGATATTATTATCCAATAATTTTTTTTGCTCTGATTTAAGAAAGTTTGCAAGAAGGGTCATAAGAGCAGCGACTTCCACTTTTGGTCGCTGCCAGTTTTCTGTGGAAAAAGCATACAGGGTCAGGATGGAAATTCCGATTTCACGGCAGCATTCGACAATTGTTCGAACTGTTTCAGCCCCTTTTTCATGACCTTTTATACGGTTTAAAAGGCGCTGTTTTGCCCATCTGCCGTTTCCATCCATAATGATGGCCACATGAGAGGGATTTGCAGTACTGCGATCTGTATAAACATGGTAAGCTTCACTAAAATTCAAGAATCTCTTTCTCTTTTTCGTTATAGACATCGTCGATTTGCTTGATATACTCATCTGTTATTTTCTGGACATGATCCTGAGCCCTGAAAGCATCATCTTCCGCAATCTCACCATCCTTTTTTAAACCTTTTAACAGATCCTTTGAATCACGCCTTATATTACGCAGCGCAATCTTATAATCTTCGCACATTTTATGCACGATCTTTACGAGCTCTTTTCTTCTCTCCCCTGTAAGCGATGGAATTGATATTCTTACTATCTTGCCGTCATTTGAAGGTGTTAGGCCAAGATCCGATTTCAATATCGCCTTTTCAATCTCCTTGATTGCGGAGCTATCCCACGGCTGTATTGTAATAAGACTGCTTTCAGGAACTGAAATAGATGCCATCTGGGCAATTAGGGTCGGAGTGCCGTAGTAATCAGCCCGTATGCCGTCAAGCAGCGACTGGGAGGCACGCCCTGTCCTGACCCTTTTTATTTCATTTTTCAGGGCTGATACCGACTTGCCCATCGAATCTCTTGTTTCCTGATAAATCGAATCAATCATCTCTTTCACCTAATCATAAAGTTTAAAGTGCCTAAAGTTGTGGTACGCCTTCGGCGTGCTAATTGATAACCCAAAGATAGAAGTAGTTTGCTCCCCTGTGCATTGATGGCTTAAGCAACCTATATAAAATGGCAGAATTCCTTAACGTTAGGCACTTTATCTCAACTGTCAATTCGTGTCCCAATCTCCTCACCACAGACAATCTTTCTGAAATTTCCTTTTTCTTTCAGATTAAAAACAACAATTGGGAGTTTATTATCCATAGCCAGAGAAATAGCTGTCGTATCCATGGCCTTAAGCTGTTTTTCAAGGACTTTCATGTAAGTTATTTTTTTTATGAATTTAGCATCCATGTTAATTTCAGGATCTGAATCATAAAAGCCGTCAACCCTGGTAGCTTTTAGTAAAATCTCAGCATGAATTTCCTGGGCTCTTAATACAGCAGCGGTGTCCGTAGTAAAGTATGGGTTGCCGGTACCAGCTGCAAAAAGCACAACACGCCCTTTTTCAAGATGGCGTATAGCTTTGCGAAGTATATACGGTTCAGCTATTTCATGCATTGATATGGCCGACTGTATACGGGTCTGAACCCCTCTTTTCTCAAGAGCATCCTGCAATGCAATACTGTTGATCACCGTAGCAAGCATGCCCATGTGATCAGCAGCTGTTCTATCCATGCCGAATGAACCTGCGCTAACCCCTCTGAATATATTGCCTCCGCCGATAACTACGGCAATCTGAATCCCGAGATTAAATACCGAACAGATTTCATCAGCCATATATTTTATCCTTTCCTGGCTGATTCCAAAGTCCCTATCGCCCATAAGGGCTTCGCCGCTAAGCTTTAACAAAACTTTTTTATACCGAGCTAATGCCAAAGTCTCAAGACTCCCCTAGCTGGAACCGTACAAAACGCTTAATCGTAATATTCTCGCCGATCTTTGCAATCAAGCTGTTTAAAAGATCCTCAATAGTTATATTGGGATCCCGTACGTATGCCTGGCTCATGAGACAGTTGTCCTTATAAAATTTCTGCAGCTTACCCTCTGTTATCTTATCTATAATCTGTTCGGGCTTGCCTGTTTCTATAGCCTGCGCACGATAGATTTCCCTTTCCCTGTTAATTGTCTCTTCGGAAATATCTTCAGGCCTGATCCCAACAGGATTGATGGCTGCAATATGCATCGCTATGTTTTTTGCAAACTCAATAAAATCATCGTTTTTTGCAACAAAATCGGTCTCGCAATTAATCTCAACCAACACGCCAAGTTTGCTGCCCGTATGAATATAAGATTCTATCAGGCCTTCACTCATAACCCTGCCGGATCTCTTTAAGGCTGTTGCCAGCCCTTTTTTTCTTAAGAAATCAATGGATTTGTTTATATCACCATCGCACTCTGTAAGAGCTTCTTTGCAATCCATCATACCTGCTCCTGTCTTTTCACGGAGCTGTTTAACTATTGCTGCGCTAATTGTTGCCATCCTTTTTCTCCTGTCGAGACCCTTAAAAAACGCCCTCTTTTGCCCGATTAGCGCTTTTCAAAGCCCTCTTGTCTATTCTGCCTCAGTAATATTTACCAGTTCTTCGCTTCCAGAATCATCCACAGGTTTTACTTTTTTTATTATCTCTATAATCGGTCCATCTGCACCGTCCGAGACAATTCTCCTTTGACCTGCTTCTAATTTTTCACCGAAAGATACTGGTTCAGGTTG
Organism: Anaerolineae bacterium; assembly: GCA_035529315.1. NCBI lineage: Bacteria > Bacillati > Chloroflexota > Anaerolineae > Anaerolineae bacterium. Next base: position 19,165 of record DATKWZ010000001.1, on the reverse strand, counting down.
CTTTTCGATTTCTTTGTCGGCCTCTGCCTGCTGTTTCTCGAGCATTTGCTTTCTGCCCTCTATACAGGCATCGGCAATTCTGGCTGTAATCAGCCGTATTGCCCGTATGGCATCATCATTGCCCGGTATGATATAATCAATTTCATCAGGATCGCAGTTAGTATCAACAATAGAAATAATAGGTATATTGAGACGTTTCCCCTCACGCACTGCAATTGCCTCATTTTTAGAATCAACAATAAAGATAGCGCCTGGAACCCCGTTCATGGTCCGGATTCCGCCAAGATTGTTGTCGAGCTTTACCCTTTCATGCTCAAGTTTCAGTCGCTCCTTTTTGGGAAACAAATTTATAGATCCATCATTAATTATATCGTTAAGATAGTTAAGACGATCTATACTCTGTTTAATGGTCTGAAAATTTGTCAGCATTCCACCCAACCACCTGTTATGCACATAAAACATTTCGCATCGATTAGCCTCTTCATAAATAGATTCCCTGGCCTGCTTTTTGGTGCCTACAAAAAGAACCGATTTTCCCTCTGTGACGATGTCGGTTACAAAATCATACGCTGTTTTAAACATGCGAACAGTTTTTTGAAGATCGATAATATAAATACCGTTCCTTGCTCCGAAGATGTATGGTTTCATTTTTGGATTCCAGCGCTTTGTCTGATGCCCAAAATGTACCCCAGCTTCAAGAAGCTCCTTCATTTTAAGATAAGCCATAGTTTTTCCTCTCTTTTAATTGGTTTTTCCTTTCACCTCCATCAACCCCGCTTCCGACCCTCAAAAAATGAAAGCACCAGGAAACAGGTCCAAAGGTCTGTGAATTATTTTAAACTATTTTTTGTATCAAACTTAAATAAACTTCGCAATATAAATTTGAGAATTTCGTAAAAAGTCTATCAGCAATTAATCGACCTTTTCATATGAACCACACGATAGTATCCGCTGTAGTCTTTTGTGAACACGACCTGTTCATAATGACCACAGGAATTGACAATCCTGCTGACATCCTCTTTCTGGTCATGACCTATCTCCAACAAAAGACTGCCTCCGGGCTTAAGATAGATATGCGCGCCGCTTATAATATGCCTGAGCCAGCAAAGTCCGTCCTTACCTCCGTCAAGAGCCATGACTGGTTCATACATAGAGATTTCAGGCTGAAGCTTATTGATAAGCCGGGTATTAATATATGGCGGATTTGATATTATCATATCAAACAGATGAGTATCCTCATTTAACGACATAAACCAATCACCTGAAAAAAACATGATTTTTTTATTAAGATTATGATGTGTTGCATTCTTTACGGCCAGTTCAACAGCCTTAATTGAACGATCTGAAGCAATAAAAATATGCTCAGGGCGATGCAATGCAAGAGCGCAAATTATTGCTCCGGAACCTGTGCCAAGCTCTAAAATACGTTTTGGGATGTTGCAAGAATCAGGCGCTGAACTTATTGGCAAAAGAGAAAGCGCTGCCTCAACAAGATGTTCGGTCTCGGGGCGGGGGATAAGAACATCCTTTGTAACAGCAATATCCATCAACCAGAACTCCTTAACCCCCACAATATAAGCAATGGGCTCTCTGGCTATCCTCCTTTTTATCAAAGCCTTAAAAAGCGCAAGCTCTTTTTCTGAAAGCGGCTGATCATAACGCATATACAGTTCTATTCTGTTTAATTTTAAGGTATGCGCAAGAAGTATTTCGGCTGCAGACCTTGGGCTGTCTATGTCGTGGGTTTGAAAATAGGAAGCGGTCCACTTAAGGATGTTAAGTATGGTCCATTCATTGGCGCTGGTCTTCAATTGATTCTGCATGCTGTAAAGCCTGACTCTGATAAAATGTTGAAAGCTCGTCTATTATTTTGTCTATATCACCCTGCAAAATATTTTCCAGTTTGTATAATGTCAGCCCGATACGGTGATCAGTAACCCTTCCCTGGGGAAAGTTATAAGTCCTGATTCTTTGGCTCCGATCTCCACTGCCTATCTGGCTTTTCCGATCTTCTGATCTTTGTTCATCCTGTTCTTTGGTGATATTGTCAAGAAGACGCGCCCTGAGTACCTTCATCGCCTTGATTTTGTTTTTTAGCTGTGATTTCTCATCCTGACATGTAACCACCAACCCGGTGGAAAGATGCGTAATGCGTACTGCAGAATCGGTTGTATTGACCGATTGGCCTCCCGGGCCGGACGACCGGAACACATCAACCCTAATATCAGCAGGATCAATGTTAACTTCAATATCCTCTGCTTCCGGCAGGACCGCAACAGTAACGGCAGATGTATGTATCCTTCCCTGAGCCTCTGTTGTTGGAACGCGCTGAACGCGATGAGTGCCGCTTTCATATTTAAAACGACTGTATGCCCCTTTGCCATGAATCATCGCAACAATCTCTTTTAAACCGCCGACACCTGTTGTGTGATGGTTCATGATCTCCACTTTCCAGTTTCTGTTTTCAGCATACCTGTTGTACATCCTGAAAAGATCGGCCGCAAAAAGACCCGCTTCTTCACCGCCTGTGCCTGCCCGTATTTCGATGATAACATTTTTCTCGTCAAGAGGATCGGTGGGAATAAGCAGCCTTGTTAGCTCATCCTCATAATCTTCCTTTTTAAGTGTAAGGGCATCAACCTCATCACTGGCCATATCCTTTATATCAGAGTCTCCATCCCTTAACAGCTCCATGCTGTCGTCGAGATCCGTCAATGTATGCTTATACAACCTGAAAACCCTTATAATCTTGTTTAAATCAGAATGCTCCCTGCTATATTTCTGGTATGCATCCCGATCCTGCAATATCTCGGGATCGCTTAAAAGTTTTTCAAGCTTTACAAAGCGTTCTTCAACCCCTTTTAATTTATTAAACATAATTTTAACTACATATCCCCATACAGGAACAAAACAAAGTGAACCGCGATAGCGAGCCCATTCCACGTAGCTTGTAGGAGCAAAGCGGAGATCGCTTCCCAGCGGAGCTGAGGAGTTAGCGAGCGAATCTAAAAATAGCCAAATTCCTTACAGTCGAAGAACCCTGTAGCTTGTGCTACAGGGAATCTTAAATTAAACCACGAGGGACACGAAGAAGTTCTTAACTAATGTCTATCTTCGTGTCCCTCGTGGTGTGACTTTCTAATATAAAGTATACAGGAAAAAGCTATTTTTTTTGATTGTTCTGAAATTTTTCATATTTTTTGCGGAAACGCTCAATTCGACCGGCTGTATCTATGAGCTTTTGTTTGCCTGTAAAAAAAGGGTGGCATTTTGAACAGATTTCAACTCGAATATCCTCTTTGGTAGAACCAACCTCGATGACATTTCCGCACGCACACTTTATTGATGTTTCATAATATTCAGGATGAATCCCGGCTTTCATGTTTTCTAAACCCCCTGTTTGTTAATTTTATGCATTCATAGCAGCCAAAAATGATTTATTATCCTTTGTTCCGCTCATTTTTTCAAGCAAAAACTCCAAACTGTCAACAGGATTTAATGAAGAAAGAACTTTTCTCAATATCCATACGCGGGCAAGTGTTTCCTTATCAAGAAGTAATTCTTCTTTCCGTGTGCCCGATTTCTTGATGTCAATCGCAGGGAACAGCCGTTTGTCGGAAAGTCTGCGATCTAATACAAGCTCCAGGTTTCCAGTGCCCTTGAATTCTTCAAAAATAACTTCGTCCATGCGACTTCCTGTATCAATTAAAGCAGTTGCAATAATAGTCAGGCTTCCGCCCTCCTCAATGTTTCTGGCAGCCCCAAAAAAACGTTTGGGACGCTGAAGCGCATTTGAATCAACCCCGCCTGACAGGATCTTCCCGCTTGGCGGCATAACGGAATTATAAGCCCGCGCCAGCCTGGTTATGCTGTCAAGAAGGATAACCACATTTTTTTTATGTTCTACTAATCTTTTTGCTTTTTCAATAACCATTTCAGCAACCTGGACATGTCTTTCAGCAGGTTCATCAAAGGTTGAGCTGATAACTTCAGCATCTACCGATCTCGCCATATCGGTAACCTCTTCGGGCCGTTCATCAATAAGGAGCACAAACGGAATAATATCTTTGTGACTCGCTATAATGCTGTTTGCAATATTTTGCAGCAGCATTGTTTTCCCTGATCTGGGCGGCGAAACGATCAGCCCTCTCTGGCCAAACCCGATTGGAGTCATAAGGTCCATAATACGCATAGAATAATTATCGAAAGAGTTTTCAAGATTCATCTTCCTGTCCGGATAAAGCGGGGTCAGGTTGTCAAAAAGTATTTTATCCCTGGCCTTTTCCGGATCTTCATAATTAACGGCCTCGACCTTTAATAATGCGAAATACCGCTCGGTTTCCTTGGGCTGGCGGATCTGCCCTGATATGGTATCGCCGGTCCTGAGATTGAATCGACGTATTTGTGATGGAGATACATATATGTCATCAGGCCCCGGCAAATAGTTGTAATCAGGCGCTCTTAAAAATCCAAAACCGTCAGGCAGTATCTCCAGTGTGCCTTCTCCAAATATCTGCCCGTTTTTCTCAATCTGTGCCTGAAGTAATGCAAAAATAAGTTCCTGCTTCCTCATTCCAGCAGCGCCCTCAATCTGAAATTTTTTTGCCATCTCCATAAGTTCATTTATTTTCTTGTCTTTTAGTTTAACTACATTCATCGAATCATTACCTCTCAAAATATTTTATCCTTCTTATTTGAAACCGTTGAAAAATACTCAATTTTTTCTGCTCTGTTTTTTCTGTTTAAGGAGGGGCTCCTGCCCATCGTATAACCAGAGGAATACATGGAAAATTTTGAACCGCAATAGCGAGCGCATCCCCTGTAGTCCCGCTTCAGAGGTAGGGGGTTAGCGAGCAAATCTAAAAACAGCCAACTTCCTTGCGGTCGAATCCCGCGCAAAAGCGGGACTTTAGCTTGCTACAGGGTTATTCATAAAATCTAGTTTCTTCTTCATTCACAATTAAAATTTGAAAGCTCAAAATTATACTTGAGCCTGACATAGACGCTTTACTAAAACACTAATTAGGCAAAAGACGGTTTTTTGCAAAGATCTCAAATTAAATATCACAACATATAATCTTCTATATATCATATGCAAAAATCAAACAGAATCTATCAAAGGCTTTAAAATGGGAGTAAATCAAAGGTCTTAACTGAAGGAATTAACTGAGGCATTCTCTCCAACAAGCAAATTCAATTGCTTTAATTCTAAAAAGGCTAAATTATAATTTTGTATTTGTCAAGTACTTTCAAACTCTTTTACATATTTTTGAACCAGATCTTTGTAAAGATGATCAACAGATCGTATCATCCGGGCGAATGAACCGTCATTTTTTATTACAAATTCAGCCCGCCTTGCTTTATCTTCATCCGGTAATTGATGGTTCAAGAGGGCTTCGGCATCTTCGCGGGAAACATCATCACGATCCATAAGCCTTTTTACACGCAGTTTACGACCTGCGATTACAGCAATAACCACATTAAAGCAACCCTCTAAGCCTAACTCAAAAAGAAGCGGAACCTCTACCAGCACAACATGGTTCCCATCCTTTTCTGCTTTAATCATCTGTGAATGCATCAGTTTTATTATTTCAGGGTGCACAAAGCTCTCAAGAGACTCTCTTGCAGAATTATCATTAATGATAATTCTGCGCAGCATTCGACGATTTAAACCGCCATCCTCTGTTAACACTTTTTTACCGAAGTAATTAACAACCTTATTATAAGCAGGCGAACCCTCTGCAACCGCTTCTCTTGCGAGGATGTCTGAGCTTATGACCTTTACACCCAACTCTTTAAAACGGTTGCAAACAGATGTTTTGCCGGAACCGGCGCAGCCTGTCACGGCAATTTTAAGCATAGATTTTTACCCGATTTTTTTTGTTTATTATGGCTCATTGAAAAAAATTAAATTTTAAGATATGTTAAATTTAATAGGCTTATGATTCAAATCAATTCAAATATTATTCCCAAAACAAAAAACGCATATCTTGTCGGCGGTTCAATCAGAGATCTTCTTTTAGGATTATCTCCAATTGATTATGACATCGCTGTTTTAGGAAATCCAGAACAATTCGCAAAAAATATTGCCTCTAAAACATCAGGCCGGATTGTCAGGATGGGAAAACCAGGGCGGATGATAATCCGTGTGGTCTCAGGCAATAAAATTTTTGATATTTCATCAATAAATGACGCCTCGATTGAAGATGACCTTAATAAAAGAGATTTCACAATCAATGCCTTAGCATACTCTTTATCTTCAGGGAGAATTATCGACCCGCTCGGCGGCATACAGGACCTTGCCGACAAAAAAATTCGCATGGTATCAAAACAGGCCTTTATAAGGGATCCGATACGAATGATAAGGGCATACAGGATATGTGCATTGCTTGATTTTAAAATCGATCCGCAAACAGTTTGCGCAATTAAAAAAGATGCAGGGCTTATTAAAAACTCAGCCGGAGAACGGGTCAGGGCAGAACTTTTCAAGATACTCCGATCGTATAAAGCATATTACTATCTATCCCAAATGGCTAGCTCCGGACTTCTTAGTGAAATCTTCCCCGAACTCCACGCATTAAAAGGATGCATGCAAAACAGGTATCATTCTTATGATGTTTTTGACCATACAATGAAGGCTTTTTGCTGTCTTGAAAAAATCCTTAATGATTATTCGGAGTATATGCCTGAAATATATAACCAAAACATAAACCAGCTTAACAATAACAAAGGATATCTTCTAAAATTCGCAATACTTCTGCATGATATAGGAAAGCCTGTTGCGCAAAGCATCGACAGCCAGGGCAATATTCATTTTTACGGGCACGGTAAAAAGGGAGCCGATATGGCAAACAAAATCAGCAAAAGGCTGAAACTTTCAACTAATGAAAGATATTATATAGATTTTATTGTCCGCAACCATATAAGATCGTTATTTCTTTTTATATCTCATCAGAAAAAAATGCTGCCCAAAAAAAGTATAACACGATTCTTTATAAAATGTGGCGATAATGCCCCTGCTTTATTGCTTCATACAATCGCCGATATTCAAGGAAAATGTAACAAAGAGAATGTAAGGGACGCGGCGTTTATCGAATTTGCAAAAACCATGCTCCACGATTTTTTTTCGGATTTTATGCCGGGGAGAACAAAGCCGTCCCTTATAACAGGTTACGACCTGATTCATGAGTTCGGCCTGACACCTTCGCCTTTATTTAAAAAAATACTGAAGATTGTTCAAGAAGAAAGGCTGTCTGATAAAATCAACACCAAACAGGAAGCCCTCGGCCTGGTAAAAAATTTTTTGACAAACCTGTAAAACAGAAATTTACAAACTCAAAAAAACAACCTGTTAGCAGCTTGAGGTGGTGGACACTTAGATTTAAAACAGCTGACTGTTTGAGCGTATTAGTGAGCGTTAAGAAAGAACGACGACTTAATAAAATTTTCTATGAGTCGGATAATACCGACTTTAGCCTGGCTTTTTATGAAAGGATTGCTCTAAGTTCTTTCTTTAGGGTCACTTATGCGCGAGTTTCAGCCGTTCTTAAATTTAATTGTCCGATGCCTCAAGTCAAGCTTATAATGAGTTTGTAAATTTCTGATAAAATTAAATTTATCAGATTCATCAACTCTTGACAAAACATAGCTATTTTAATAGTAAAGTTAAAGATGACGAACTGAATCTGAGACCTTTGAAAATTAAAAATTAAATCAGAATATCAGCGAACTATCTTAAAGAACCTAATTATAATTGAGAAAGGAGAATTTGATGAACATTTTGTTTTTTGGGCCAAACGGCAGCGGCAAGGGAACTCAGGGAGCTATTTTAAAGGATAAATACAACACTCCTCATATTGAATCAGGCGCTATTTTTCGTGAAAACATCAAAGGTGGAACAGAACTTGGCACAAAAGCCAAGGGATATATCGACAGAGGAGATCTGGTGCCTGATGAAATCACCATACCCATGATACTTGACCGCCTGCAAAAGGATGACTGCAAAAACGGATGGCTTCTTGACGGGTTTCCGAGAAATAAAACTCAGGCCATAAAGCTGGACGAATCTCTTAAAAAAGCAAATATGAAACTCGATATTGTCGTAGAAATTATTCTTGACCGCGAAATTGCCAAAAACAGGATCATGGGCCGCAGGCTCTGTGTTAATAACAACAACCATCCAAACAACATTTATATTGATGCCATTAAACCTGATGGAGACAAATGCAGAGTGTGCGGAGGTGGATTAAGCGAAAGAGCAGACGATCAGGATGAAACCGCCATCAGCAAACGACACGGTATTTACTATAACACCGAAAACGGCACACTTGCAGCATCTTACTATTTTAAAGATCTTGCCGCTAAAAACGACTCTATTAAATATATAACGCTTGACGGCAAACCAAGCGTAGGGAATGTTACTGCAGAGCTTGTTTCAAAGCTGTAAAAACAAGCCTAACCGTGCGAGAAGACTCTTCAATTTCTTGCCCTGTGTTTGATGTTTTGTGTTTACAGGAAATATTTTTCTTGCTTAACGATATATTTTAATTTATATTATCTAATTCAAAAAAATTAAATGTTTAATAACCATCAAAAAATATTCATGATTTAAGGGTCTTTTTTACAAAGGTCTCATCTTAAATCATCTGATGGAAAGAAGGGGGCGAGGAGTTTGAAGGAAATTCAGGTCAAAGTTTTCGATAATGATATTGAAAAGGCTATGCGAATTTTGAAAAAAAAAATTCAAAACGACGGGCTTTTTAAAAGATTAAAACTCAAAAAAAACTATGAAAAGCCGAGTGAGCACAAACGTCGTAAACAGCGTGAAGCCTTAAGAAGGCGAAGAATTACAGCTTCGAGATATAGATAATACAAATTTATATGGAAAATCAACCCGGCATGAATATTAATTCTGCCGGGTTTTTTTTATTAATATGCATCTAAAAGATTCTTATATTAATTGCATGAAGGCTATGAATAGCCTCGGAAATTTCGGGATAAAATTAGGTCTTTCAACCATCACAGGCATTCTAAAAAGCCTAAATAATCCGCAGGATGGTTTTTCATGCATACATGTAGCCGGAACAAACGGAAAAGGATCAATCGCCTCTGCTCTTTCCTCAATTCTGCAACTATCCGGATATAAAGTCGGCCTGTATACTTCACCTCACCTTGTAAAGTTTAATGAAAGGATCCGCATAAACAACATCCCTGTCTCAGACAAAAAAGTTGTAGAATCTTATAAGGCTGTAAATAAGGTTATACCAAACGACCTTGAAGCAACCTTTTTTGAATTAACAACCGCAATGGCCTTTTATGAATTCAGCAGGCAAAAGGTTGACTGGGCTGTCATAGAAACAGGCATGGGAGGAAGGCTTGATGCAACAAATATTATAAAACCGGTCATTTCTATAATATCCAATATATCTGTTGAACATAAAAAATATCTGGGAAGCACCATAGCGCAAATAACAGGTGAAAAAGGGGGCATAATAAAAAAATCGGTTCCTGTTATTGCCGGCGTAAAACAAAAAAAAGCAATCTCGGTGTTAAAAAAGATGGCCGCAAAACAATCCGCCCCTTTTTATCGCCTAGGCAATGAATTCCGTATCAGGCGAAATAAAGATAAAAGCTTTTCCTACTTTGGTATTAACACAGTATGGAGAAATATGCGCACAGGTCTGCTCGGCAGCTACCAGATTGACAATGCAGCCATTGTCCTGGCCGCATGCGAAATACTCAACCAGAATAAAGCAAACCTTTCCTTCCAGAATATCAAAGATGGTCTTGCGCAAAACAGATGGCCCGGAAGACTGGAAATAGTCTCCTCCTCTCCGCTCATCCTCCTTGACGGAGCACATAATTTAATCGCCACCCGTTATCTGGCAAAATTTATGTCCGAAAATCTGGCTAAACGGAAGATAACACTTGTTACAGGCATACTGGACGACAAACCTTATGCTGCAATGCTTGCCTGCCTTCTCCCTCTTTGCAGCAAGGCAATATTAACCCGCCCTAAGGTTGATCGAGCTTTATCTCCGGAAAGATTATTTCCCGCAGCAAAGAAAATCATTCAGGATATAGAGATTATCCCTGACGTCGGCAAAGCCATTAAGCATGCAATTAAAACAACATCCGTTAATGATGCGATTTGCATCGCGGGCTCTCTATACCTTGTTGGAGAAGCAAAAGAGGCTCTTGACTTATCATCGCTAATTAAATAATTATCATGTAAGATCTTTGAACCGCAAAAGCGAGCTCATTCCCCGCTGCTTGCGGCGGAGTTAGCAAGCGAATCCAAAAACAGCAAGCTTCCTTACGGTCGAAAACACCCCGTCCGCGTGCGGCGAGGAGCTTCAAAAATATGCGCCCGTAGCTCAGGGGATAGAGCGTCAGCCTCCGGAGCTGAAAGCCGCTGGTTCAAATCCAGCCGGGCGCACCATTTATCACAAGAGAAATTTGACAGGCAAGCACAGGCTTTTCACGATACATCACCGCTGAAAAACAGCCCACATTGGCATATAATTATTAGATTTAATACCTTTGACGAAAATTATATTATTAAGGATTTCCCGAAATGCTTTGAAAAGATAGACAAGTATTCCAATAACCGGGGGGAACGCTGGGACCATCCTCATGCAGACAGTAATAATCGCAAGAAATATAAAGAACTGTGGCCACTTCGGATAGAATCATGGGGTAACAAAGTTAATGCCGTTGCAAATGGTTTTACTTTTCTCTTTTGAAGAGAGCATAAATATATGGTCTTGGATCACCGGAAGGATTTATGTACGTATGGTCAAAATGAGACACAATTTTAAAAGATGAGCCCAAGTTTTTCGACAATTCATCAATAGAGTACCTGTGGAGCGTCAAACCCGCACATTTGGGCGCACCTATCATTGAGAATTCTGCAAATATGGCATGACCACCTGATTTCAGCATTGATTTTAAATTTTCAAAATACCCTTTGATATCATATTCATTGGTTAAAAAATGTAAAACAGCCCTATCAATCCATATATCGACTTCCGGTATGGACCCTTTGATCGGCTGAGCAATATCTTGGCAAAGCCAATCAATTTTTTCACATTTGTCTTGCAATCTTTGCCTGACCAGATTTAAGGCTTCATTGCTAATGTCATTAAGAATCAGTTTGATCCCCCTGGAAATAAGATTTTCTATGAGAACAGACGTGCCGGCACCAGGAAGGAATACTGTGGCTTTTTCCCAATCAGGAATTTTATGCAACAACTTAAATGTCTGAGAAGTGTCCTTTTCATACCACCCCAACTTTGCATCTTCTGTTTTGGAAAATATTTCATCCCAATGTTTGCTGTTTGATTTCATAAATTTCCTTTATTTATAGGCTTGCTCGTATAAAAGCTAACTCGAAATACTGCGGAATCTATCGGACGTTCCTCAGCTTATGAGTTTACATCGTCAAGGAGTTAATATTAATTTTCTCCATATTCTTACACAAACTCCGAAAGAAACAGGTGGGCTGAACATATCCTGATACCTTACTTTGTGTGATGTAAGCCGTTATGTTTTGCTTTTCAACAATTCATTATATGCTTCCGACAATTTGACAAATTTTTCCTTTTCTCCCCCTTTGTCGGGATGCAGTTTTTGGGCCATTTGCCGGTATATACGGGTTAAACCCTTTTTGCTTATTTTTCTCAGTGCATCCTTTTTTACACCAAATATTGTACTTGCCTCCTCTAAAATTACCGAAGCGCTTCTGCGTGGAGGAACATAACCTCTTTTGCTGTTCATGTAGTCGCGGATATAGTCGTCCAGGAAAGAACTCCTGCCATATTCGCTATCAAAAAACATAATAACATACCTGATCAGATATTCGTCCAGGTTCCCCTCTGTATCCATTCCGCTCCAGAAAGAGCTGTCCTTGTTCAGCAGGCATATTTCTTCGAGGAAATATTGATCAATCTTGTTTTGATTAAGGCCCTGGGGCATTGATTTTGCTATCAACTCAGTAAAATACTTCTGCAGATCAAAAATTACATAAACATATAGCTTGAATTCTGATCTATCAAGAGACCTCTCCGTGTCCATAAAGTATTGTTCGAGCTCATCCCTTGATTTGTTTATGAGCCTATTAAACAGCTTGGGGGACACAAGTCCAATTCTTCCCTGGTCTATATGGCCGAACTTTAAATAATGAACTCTCCGCTTGTCGAAAAGATGAATCTCTGTCAGCGTTTTTTCCTCTTTTTCTTTATCGGCTCTTTTCCCTCTCGATATTTCTCCCCTGTGACGACACGGTGAAAGCGCGGCTCTGATTTCAGGCTTTAAAAAAGGCCAGAAAAGATCGTCAAGATCATAAACAGAATAATTACAGCTTAAAGTCCGGAGTCTGTCATCAAGTGTTTCATCGACATAGAATGCATTTCCTCCAGGATAAATAATATATTGAGATGGGTCTGTCCCTAAATCAAACAGATCGCGGTTCCGCAGGCATGTCCCGTCACGATAGGATTCCCTGATAAAATAATGAGTTTCCCCTTTGATCGTTTTTAAAGCAAGATACAAATCGTTTTATCTCCAGAGATGCCGGCACATAAGCTGAATGCTGCCTCAGGCGTCGGCAGGCGAAAATGACGAAGCCGCGAAATGCCCGGTAAATCCCGTCAAAAAAAACATTTTTTATACATTAACAAATTACACCATGTTATGCAAAATTAAACAGGACGACAATTGTAAACCAGCATTTATTTTGCTATGATAATTTTATGGTATCGGCACCTAAACAATCTAATTGTAACCGATGTGGAACCTGTTGCAAAAAAGGGGGACCATGTTTTCACATTGAAGATAAGAACCTGATTGAAAAGGGTATTATTTTATCAAAATATATTTATACTATCAGAGAGGGTGAACCTGTCTTTGATAATGTTCAAGGCCGGTTTCTGACGGCAACCACCGACATAATAAAAATAAAAGGGGGCAAGCATTCATGGATGTGCATCTTTTTCAACGAAGATGATAATAACTGCAAAATATATAAGAACAGGCCGATTGAATGCAGAGCCCTTAAATGCTGGGATACTGAAGAATTAGAAAGGATCTATTCAAAAAACCGGCTGACCCGTAAAGACCTGTTATCAAAAATCAATGGACTGTGGAATCTGATCGAAGATCATCAGGCCCGGTGCTCATATAAAAAGGTCAGCGGGTTTGTAAGTCAATTAAATTGTGATAAAAAAAATAAGGCCGTTGAAGACATACTCGATATTATCCGATATGACATTCATCTGCGCCCTTTGCTTGCTGAAAAGGCTGGAATAAACCCTGATATGATTGATTTTATGTTTGGCCGTCCTTTAACTGAAACAATCAAAATGTATAACTTGCAGGTAAAACATAAAGACAACAGGTATTATCTTAAATCATTAAATATATCCTCAAAATTATAATTCATCCGCATTGAACCGCCGACAATAACCATGCCCTGGATAGATAAACTTTATACCATTCATCTGCTTGATTTTATCGATTGAATTTTTCTGATCCTTCCTGCTTGCCACAAATGAATTGTTTACAAGCTTATCCTGAATCACCACAATGAAGTCTCCGGAAACAAGTATTCCGCTGTCAGGGTCAAAAAAGGAGACCGAGCCGGGTCTGTGACCAGAAGTCTGTATTGTAATAAAGCCCGGCAGCACTTTTTGTTCATTTGCAAAGAATTCGACTCGATCCAGGGGAAATCCTTTTTTAAACGGCGTGCCATACAGCCCGCCATTAAACAGATCACCAAACTTCGGGGAATAACCATACTCTTTCATACACGGCAGGAGTATTTTAATATAATCGCCAAATGAAGGACAAGGGATGCGTCTGCGGCCTGCAACAAAAGGTTTTGCCCTTTCGTGAAACCAGATTTCGCAGTTTTTGAAGACTTTTTTAAGATTGATCCATCCTGCAACATGATCCACATGAAAGTGTGTGCAAACAATGCGCCTCAACTCCGGCAATCGCTTTAAAGTGTCAAATAAAACCTCTGCATCGGACGGCATTCCGCAGTCAATAAGGAATGTAGCATCTTCCCTGTTAGCCTCAACAATATAAATATTGCTGGTTTTGCCTCTGAACTGATGGATAGCACGGTCACCGGAAAGCTTTTGCGTTTTAGTAATCATTTTTTATTACTCAAATTTCGCACTCTTGATTTCTATCAAAGTCAAGGCGGTAAAGGAGCCAAATTCAATTTTTCAAGCAAAAATGATTTATCTGTCTTTTTTAACCAGCACTCCATGACTTGTGCCAAGAACAGGCACAAAGGATATATAACTTGCTAAACTCATACCTTGTTTCAAGTATTGTCTTGATGTTTGTTATCGGTGCCGTTGTCGAAGCTTAAGAAATAATATTTCGCTTTAAAAATTTATTTTGGCCATTACCGTTTTATCCGCCTTAGTAGGGTTAAGGGCTTTAATAAATAATAAGGGTGCAAACCTTGAGTTATTGTTTAACTTTCGGCAGACCGTTTTGATCCCATCCTCTAAGGTTATAGTAATCCTTCAGCATGGCCTTGAGCTCATCTTCAGTTATTCTGCTTTTGGTTTTATTAAACTTTTTGTATAAACGACTGGGAAGATTGTCATCCTCCGGCCTCATGCCTTCACGAATATTAAAACAACGGATCAGGTTCTTTATTTCCGCAGCTCTTTTCTGAAGAGACTCTTTGCTTTCCTTTAACCCTGTTGTAATTTGAATGAGCCGGCTCAGCCCTTCCCAGGAACACTGGTCTTTGTAAAACCGGCACAGTATCAGGACATCCATGAGGGTCAGACGATCCTCGAAATCAACAAAGAGCTTTGCTTTGTCTTTAATAACAGCAGGATCGATCAGGCCGGTTAATTCCGGATTATGGAAGTTTGCTCTTAAATGGCATGCGCCCCTGTCAGATACCGCAAAACCAAGCCCGCTTCCCTTAAGGCTTCTTGGATCATATCCTGGCGGCTCAAGGCCCTTAACATGAACTGCCAAATCCTCCAGGTTCCATTCTTTTGCGGCATATCTAATCCCCCTTGCAAGAACATCCCCGATCCCTTCTCTTTTTGCAATCATTTTAAGCAAACCGGCAATGCCGTCTACATCGCCATAATCTATATGAAATTCTATGCTTTTCTTTCTTGCAGCTTCGATTGTAAACCCGCAAAGGTTGCCGGCTGTTATTGTGTCCATACCAAGCCTGTCGCAAATATCGTTTAAATAAGCGATTTCCTCGATACTGTCAATCAGGCAAAGGCCGCCAAAGGCATAGATAGTCTCGTATTCAGGCCCTTCGATCTTAAGCCCTGCATGGCGGCCGCTGACAACCGTGGTCATCCTTCCGCATGAAATAAAACATTTGGGGCAGGCATGAGGTGTAACGCTACAGCGCTCATGCAGCGCCTGTGAGCTGATATTTTCCCATCCGTCAAAAAATCCCTGCGCCCAGTATCTTGTTGGAAATGCCCCGGCCAAATTAGCGGTCCTGACCATGTTTGGAGTCCCCCAGGATTTGAAAGCCAGAACCGACGGATTATCCCTTGATTTTTCCGCAACCTGCCTTGAAAAGGGTTTGATATTCTCTTTATCAAAAAGCAAACGCCTTTTATCGCCTTTAAAAACTACTGCCTTGAGATTTTTTGATCCCATGACCGTTCCCACTCCGGTCCTTCCGGCAGAACGCCAGTAGTCGTTTTCGATAACAGCAAAGCAAACAAGCTTTTCGCCGGCAGGCCCTATTACTACTGAACCTGTCTTTTTTCTTTTACTTCCGGCGATTCCAAACCGATGATTAACAGCATCTTCTGCTTCATAAGTTTCCATTCCCCATATATCACCGGCATCGTGAAAAACAGCCCCTTCAGGGTGTACTTCCAGAACAGCTGGCTTCTTACTTTTACCCACAATAACAATAGCGTCAAATCCTGTTGAATCAATGGCTTCCGGCACTCTGCCTCCTGAGTAGGATTCTGAATAAAGGCCTGTCTGAGGTGATTTGGTAAAAACCCCGTATCTGCTCGAACCCCATATAACACTTCCGGTAACAGGGCCGGTTGCAAAAATCAGGCAGTTGGCAGGAGAAAGAGGGTCAACCCCTTCAGGATTAAGAGTATAAAGAAGATAAGAAGCAAGCCCCTTTCCGCCAAGATATCTACAATAAATTTTCTCGTCTATTGTTGTTATATTAAATCTTTCCGTGGAAAGATCGACCTTTAAAATCCTGCCATAAAAACCATACATGCTAATCCTCCTGCCGCTAACCCGAATATTTCATGAAAAAAAACAAAAACATTTTTATGCCGAACATAAACAGCCCAACATAATTGACAGTAACAGTCTTTTTTGATAGTTGTAAATAACAAGTTGCGATAAATTGAGGATTCGCTTGCTAACCCGGCAGCAAGCTACGGGGAATGCGCTCGCTATTGCGGTTCAGATTAATCCAGATTGGGGAGATTGGGGATAAATTATGGGAAGAAAAAGTCGATTTAAACAAGAAAGAGCAAAAAACCAATCTCAAACAGCAAAAAAACACCCAATGACAACGGAAATCAAGGGCTTCTTATTGAAACGAGATATTGATATAAATAACGCATCAGGGCTATTGTATATTGTATCTATAATGGCTAACTTTTTAATATTTCGCTCAATTAATGAACACTCCGAGCTTCCGGATATTCAGCCGCAAGAAAACAAGGTAGATGAAAATCGAATGGAAAAGCTCGGTCAAGCCCTGTCTTATGAATGTGAACGACTCAGTATTGAATTTCAGGAAATCATGAACGAGCTGGTATTTCCAATGGCCGGCAATACAGCGCTTGTTAAACCGATTTTAAAAAAAATTTACAGTCTCCTTGAATCCCTCATACCATCCGATAATTTTCGACAAACCACGGAAAGCCGGATCGAAAATCCCGATTTTTGGGGCGACAGTCTAATTCACTATGTAGAATTTAAAGAAAAATATTTTGAGGCAATTAAAGATCTCTTCGCCCTTGGCTTAAAGGTCGTCCAATATGGTCTTGACGGCAGGGAAATAGAAAAGGCCGAACATATAAAAAAGCTTGAAGAAATCAGAAAAACACATAGGATCAAGACCGATGATTTTCTAAAACTCAGACGCAGGGCAACAGAGTTTTTTAGAATCGCGTTTGCAACATACCTGAGGATTGAATTCCAACCTATCAGGGAAGAGGTAGACACAAAGATTTTGCAACCTGCTAATATGTATACCGGCTATTGAAGTGATCACACGAATTGTAAAAATTTCAACCTTCATTATCGCATTAATCATTATCATCGTAGTATCTGCCTATGTTACTCTCACACTCATTATTAAGAGTGAAGACACGGTTGTCGTCCCTGCTCTTGTCGGAAAAAAAGTATTGTATGCTCTTGAAATTTTAACAGACCTTAAACTTAATGTAAAAATCAAGGGGTCTGAATACAGCTCAGATATTCCAGCAGACTATGTAATCTTTCAGGAACCCGAACCAGGCTCGGAAATAAAAATTGGGCGTGATGTCAGAATAATTATTTCAAAAGGAACAAAAACTATTTCAATGCCTAATCTTCAAGGTCTTTCCATTCAGCAGGCACGAATAATTCTTGAAGAAAACGGATTGCATTCAGGAGAATTATCGACAATATATAGTAAAAATATTAAAAAAGAGGAAATTGTCGGCCAGTCCGCCCCCCATGGCAGCATTATTAAGCGTGGCGCACATGTAGATATTCTTGTAAGCGGTGGTATGCGGCCAAAAGCATATAAGATGCTTGATCTAAAAGGGCTTTCTCTTGAGGATGCAATATTTTTAATTGAAAAAAACAATCTATTACTTGGAGAAATTAAATTTTATCCCCGTGAAGACAAACCAAAAAATGTCGTTGTCGGCCAGGAACCGTTATATGGACATCGGGTTGTAGAGGGTACATTTATAAATATTATCATAAACCAAAAACACGACCGGATAAAAGAGCCATATTTGCATGCTGAAAAAGGGGCAAGCATTTTCAGATACAGCTTAAGTAACGGATTTCTAAAAAGACATATTCTTGTACACTTAAACAGCTCCGGGCTTTCAATTGATCTTTTTGATAACTTTGCAAAACCCGGTGAAGAAATCTTGCTGATAGTCCCCAAAAATCATGATTCAACCATTCTTCTATATGAAAACAATAAACTGGTTAAAACTCAGGTTTTTGACTCATAATAGAACAAACTTCAGGAGATATGATAATGAAGAAACTTATTGCGCCTTCAATACTATCTGCCGATTTTTCAAAGCTCGGAGATGAAATAAGATCTGTTGAAGATGCAGGGGCAGACTGGATACATGTTGATGTTATGGATGGTCATTTTGTCCCAAACATAACAATGGGGCCATTAATCGTTAAAGCGGCAAGCAGTGCTACATCGCTGCCCATAGACGTGCATCTGATGATAGAAGCGCCTGACCGCTACATTCCGGATTTTGCAAAAGCCGGAGCAGACCTGATTTCCATCCACATTGAAGCATGTGTTCATGCAAACAGAACTATCCAGATGATAAAAGAATCCGGCTGCCGTGCCGGAATAGCGCTAAACCCCTCAACAGCTATTTCATCAATAGACTGGATTCTGGAATATGTCGATCTTGTGGTAATAATGAGCGTTAACCCCGGATTCGGAGGGCAAACATTTATAACAAACACGCTCGAGAAGATCAGAACCATGCGCAGCATGATTGAGGGGCGGAACCTGTCCACCCTGATCCAAATAGATGGCGGGGTGTGCGAAGAAAACATTGAAGATATTTCAATTGCGGGTTCGGACGTCTTTGTGGCTGGATCAGCGATTTTTGGAAGCCCTAATTATAAAAAAACAATAGCAAGTTTTAAGAAAAAAATAGGAAACTAATTCAGGTTTTAGTTTCTTAACAATAAATTTTGTGGATTTTACGGCAAAAAATTAAAAAACAATCACGAAAACACAAAATAAGGAAAGCACGAAACAGAAAAAAGTTTGAAGTGAAGTGGTACAGGTATAGTGGACACCTCGAAAAGTGTGTTATAAGAATAAAACTTTTGGAGGTGCAAAATGACAACGAAGAAAAAGAGCTACTCGAAACAATTTAAAATCGATGCCGTTAAACTTGTAATCGAGCAAGGT